>JAWOFB010000082.1:0-4017 GCA_046482445.1 Ectothiorhodospiraceae bacterium
CGCAGCGACCCGTAAAGAAGCAGGATGCGCGGCGGGTGGCTTGAGGGGCTACCAAGGTCGAGCGCGTCCGCGTCAATTGGGCGGACCTGTCCCTCATCGAGGTTGGGAGTCAGGGTGGTCACCTTGTGGGGTCAGTTTTCCTTGTTGGCGATGGCTTGCAGGGCCCGGCGCAACGCCGGCGGATCGAGCGCCCCGAACTGCAGGCCGAGAAGGCGGCCGATCCGCCGCTCGATCACCTCAATAACCTGATAGAAGGCAGCGTCCACTGCCGCCTGCGAGCCCGACGTTCGCGACGGGTCGGGCAGCCCCCAGTGCACGGTGACGGCATCGCCCTGCCGCAGCGGGCAGGCCTCGCTGGCGGCGCTGTCACACACCGTGATGACGACATCCAGCGGCTCATCGACGAAGACATCCCAGGACTTGCTGTGCAGGCCAGAGGTCGGGACGCCGCGCGCCTTCAGGTGCCCGAGGGTCTGCGGATGCACCTCGCCCGCCGGCTGGCTGCCCGCGCTGAACGCCCGCAGGCGACCGCCGCCGAGGTGGTTGGCCAGCGCCTCGCAGAGGATGCTGCGGCAGCGGTTGTGCGTACAGACAAAGAGAATATTCACGCCCGGGTCGCCACCGCTGGTTCCGGAGCGGCACAGCGTTGCGGGCGACCGCTCATCGCAGCGAGGCGGGCCTCAAGCGGCGCCAGCGCATCCGACTCGGCGCTGGCGGCCTCGGCCAGCACCGATCGCACCCACGCGGGGAGATCAGCCGGCAGGGAATAGAACACCCACTGGCCGCGGCGCCGGTCATGCAGCAGGCCGCAGTTGCGCAGCAGCGCCAGATGCCGCGACACTTTGGGCTGGCTGTCCCCCAGCGCCTCGACCAGTTCGCAGACGCAGAGCTCGCCATGCCGGTCGACGAGCAGCATGGCCCGAAGGCGGGTCTCGTCAGCGAGGCAGTGAAAAAGGCGTGCGGCCTGCAGTGTCATGCGGAGGGAGGGCCCGTGGCCAGAACTTCGAAACAGTATATCTGGTTATCCGCATATACGGAAGTTTTTACCTCCTGTGAGCACTGCTCTCCGCGGGCGGCCGGGCCACCCACAAAGCGCTCAATAGCGCCAGCTTGTTGTATCCGCGCCTTTCGGTGCCGTCTCCTCGATCCGCTGCATCATCAGCGGCACGTACATCTGGTTGTAGCGCAGTCGCGACAGGGCGTTCGGGCGCTCGTGGTCACCGTTCCAGCAGTGCCCGGCGCGCGGCTCATAGTCCACCAGGCCGTCGTAGTAGGGATCGGTAGTGCTCTCGAGAAAGTCCTCCATGAGGTAGACGGCGTTGTTGAGGTAGGAGTTGTCCATCTCGCCCACATACAGGTGGATCTTGCCCTTGAGTTTTGGCCCCAGCGTGTCCCAGTCGCGCTCGAGGATGTAGCGCAGGTCGTAGTTCTCGCGCCAGTAGGCCGCCACCGCCGGGTCGATCACCCCGGTCTCGCGGTCCCACAGGTGCTGCGGATAGCCATCCTCTCCCACCGGGCCGAACAGCGTGGGCCAGATGTCGCGCTGGCCACCGGACCGGCCCTTCGTGCCGAGCACGTGCTCTTTCTGCTGCACCTGTCGCAGCGTGGCCGTCACCTGGCCCAGCGTGGTGCGACTGCGCGGTCGCTCGATGCGCTTCCACTCGCCTTCGAGGAAATACGCGTTCTCGTCCTCGTAGATATTCACCAGGGCGTAGGCGCGGAAGTCGATCGGGTCCGGACAGGCGGCAAAGGCACCGTTGTAGGCGTCGGGGTAGAAGACCTGCGCGGCCAGCGCGATCCAGCCGCCGGTGGAGCCGCCGTAGAGGAAGCGCGCCCAGCCCTCGCCGATACCCCGGAAGCGCTCCTCGATATGGGGGATCAGCTCGTGGGTGATAGCGTCGCCATACGGCCCCATATTGGCCGAATTCACGGCGTAGGAATCATCGAAATACGGCGTGGGATGCTGGATCTGCACGATCAGCATGCGCGGGAAGTCTGGCCCGGTCCATTCCTGGTAGAACTCCCAGGCGTGCTCCTGCACGACGCGATTGTAGCAGGGCATGTCGAAGCGCTCGCTGTATTCGCACTCCAGACCCGGGTCCGGCGGCGTCTCGCGAAAGCCGCCGAAGCCCTTGGGAAAATGCCCGTGGAAGACGGCCAGTGGGTAGCGCGCTTCCGGGTGCTCATCGAACCCCTCGGGGAGCAGGACATGGGCGCCCAGGTAGGTCGGCCGCCCCCAGAACTCAGAGAGCAGCTCGCTTTTCATACGAATGTGTTTCACATAGCGGGTCTCCTTCGGCGGGCCGATCGGCGGGATTTCCTGATCCAGCACCAGTCGCACCGGGTCCTGCCGCTCCGGGCCAAGGTCCACCCACAGCGGCTGCGAGTAAAGGTTGCCCGGCTTGCGCTCAAGCTGCTGCCCCTCGCCCCTGTCCGGCGGCAGGAGCAGTTCACGACCGTCTCCCAGCGTGAACAGCTCTTAGCGGTTGAGCAGTGCCTGCACCCGGTAGCGCCCCGCAGGCAGTTCGGCCAGGGATCGCAGGGGATAGCCCGCCGCCGTGGCGTCCAGCGTTGCAGCCTCGCCTGCCTGCCAGTCGCGGACATCTACACCGAAGACGAGCTGGGACTCCGGGCCGTTGGAGACCTGGAAGCGCGGCTTGTCGGCCTCGTTGTTGGAGATGAACAGCAGCAGGCGGCCGTCCAGCGCGTCGCGGCCGTCTACGCGAGGCAATGAGACCTCAAACCGCGTATCCGTGCCCGACGCTGCGGTCTCGTTGGCCTCGGCGCGCACACCGGAAGCGGCGAGACCGGTAACGCCAAAGCAGCAACACAGCAGAATATGACGGGCGGCTATGGTGAACATTGTCATGGGCGGTGATCCGGCAGAACGAAATCGACCCGCCGAGTATAAGTCGCACCATTCCCCGTGACCAATCCCGGGCAGGCCACGTCGCGTTTGCATTTGTCCCGCGACTGGCGTTTGATCGTCTGTGGAAATTCCGACAACAACAGTGCCGTTTCCACGGCCGAGGAGTTCGCCATGGTCCAACGACTTGTCACGGTTATCGCCCTCCTGCTCGTCTGCGCCGCCCCACTGGTGACAGCAGACATTTCCAGCCACCACCGGGAACGCCTCGGATCGGTCCTCGCCAGCCAGTCGGAGGAGCACAAGGCCCGCCAGCCCAGTCGCAACCCGGCGGAAACACTGGCTTTTTTCGGTATCGAGCCCGGCATGACGGTAGTTGAGGTGCTGCCAGGGGGCGGCTGGTACTCGCGCGTACTGAGTGCCTACCTCGGCGAAGCGGGCACCCTGATCGGCGCCGATTACCCCTTCGGTGTCTGGCCGGCCATCGGTTATGACAGTGAGGAGTTCCTTGAGAAACGGCGCGCCTGGCCCGAGACCTGGCCGCAGCAGGCCAGCGAGTGGCAGGCGGAGAATGGCGCCCGACTCATCGGGCAGAGAATCGGCTCCATCGAGCTCGAGTACAACGGCACGGCGGATGCCGTGCTGTTCATCCGCGCTCTGCATAATCTCAATCGCGTCGAGGACAGGGGAGGATTCCGCTCCGCGGCCATCGCGGACGCCTGGTCGGTGCTCAAGTCAGGCGGCGTGGTCGGGGTCGTGCAGCACATGGCACCGCCCGGACGGTCCGATGCCTGGGCCGACGGTTCACGCGGCTACATGAATCGCGATGCCGTCGTCCGGCACTTTGAAAGCATGGGCTTCGAACTGGTGGACGAGAGCGACGTCAACCGCAATCCGGAGGACGAACCCGGGATGGACGAGGTTGTCTGGCGCCTGCCGCCCAATCTGCAGACCAGTCAGGATGACCCGGACCTGCGTTCCCGCTACGAGGCGGTCGGCGAGTCCAACCGGATGACGCTGCTGTTTCGCAAGCCCGAGGCTGCCTGAGCCGGAACCCCGGGCCCGGTCAGCCCGGTCGCGCCCGGGGTTCCGGCTCAGGCAGCCTCGGGCTTGCGAAACAGCAGCGTCATCCGGTTGGACTCGCCGACCGC
>JAWOFB010000151.1:0-10806 GCA_046482445.1 Ectothiorhodospiraceae bacterium
CTGCGTCGCTATGTCTGCGACTTCCCCGCCGCCGTCTTTGAGGGCCGCAGCGATGTGATCGCGCTGCCCCACATCGGCGCATCCACGCATAACTCCATCACCTCCGCCTGCGCCACCAGCACCCACTGCATCGGCAGCGCCATGGAGCAGATCCAGCTGGGCAAACAGGACGTGGTTTTTGCCGGCGGGGGCGAGGAGGAGCACTGGAGCATGACCATGCTCTTCGATGCCATGGGGGCACTGTCGTCGCGCCGCAACGACACGCCGGAGACGGCCTCGCGCGCCTATGATGCCGAACGCGACGGCTTTGTCATCGCGGGCGGCGCCGGCATGCTCGTTGTCGAGGAGCTGGAACACGCCCGCGCCCGGGGCGCCAACATCCTCGCCGAGATCACCGGCTACGGTGCCACCTCGGACGGCTATGACATGGTTGCACCTTCCGGCGCCGGGGCGCGCCGCTGCATGGAACAGGCGCTGGCCGGTCACAACGGCCCGGTGGACTACATCAATGCCCACGGCACGAGCACCCCCGCGGGCGACATCACGGAGCTGCATGCAATCCGTGACGTCTTCGGCGAGACACCGCCGCCGGTGAGTTCCACCAAGTCGCTCACAGGCCACTCGCTGGGTGCAGCCGGCGTCCAGGAGGCCATATACTGCCTGTTGATGCTGCGCGACGACTTCGTGGCCGCCTCCGCGAACATCGAGACGCTCGACCCGGAGGTGGGCGATATGCCGATCGTTCAGCAACGCCGGGATAACGCCGGTCTCCAGGCGGTGATGTCCAACAGCTTCGGTTTCGGCGGGACCAACGGCACCCTGATCTTCCGCCGCTGGCAGCCTGACTGACATAGATCAGCGCGATGGAGACACCCCAACGGTGGGCGCACGTCTACCCGACACAGGACTGACTGCCATGAATCAGCATCTCCGCCGCGCAGGGTTCGGCCTTGCGCCCGTCCTGGCCGCGGCCATCAGCGGCTGCACCACCCTCGATCCGTATACCGGCGAGGAACGGACCTCGCGTGCCACCATCGGCGCCGGCGTGGGCGCTGTCGCGGGCGCGGCCATCGGTGCGGCCACCGGCGACAGCAGCCGTGAACGGCGTAAGCGGGCACTTATCGGAGCCGGCATCGGCGGGCTGTCCGGTGGCGCCGTCGGCGGCTACATGGATCAGCAGGCCGAGGAACTGCGCCAGAAGCTGCGGGGCAGCGGTGTCAGCGTCACCCGCCAGGGGGACGAGATCATTCTCAACATGCCCGGCAACGTGACCTTCGATGTGGACAGCGCAAGCCTGCGCCCGGACTTCTTCGACGTGCTCGACAGCGTCGCCCTGGTCGTGGAGGAGTACGAAAAGACGCTGATCGAGGTGGCCGGCCACACCGACAGCACCGGCAGCGACCAGTACAACCAGCGCCTGTCCGAGCGTCGGGCCGAGACCGTCGCCAGTTACCTCCGCAACCAGGGGGTCCGGTCGGAGCGGATCGCCGCCGCCGGCTTCGGCGAAGAGCGGCCGGTGGCGGACAACGATACCGAGGAGGGCCGTCAGGCCAATCGCCGCGTCGAGCTCACTCTGGTGCCGTTGACCGAGCAATAAGACGCCGGGGGTGGTCGCCGCGAGTCCCGGTGACCACCCCCACCCGCAGCCACCCAACCCGCCCCGCACGTTCCTCCGCGATCAGGCGGTTCCGGGCAGCAGCGCCATGGCCAGCGGCAGGTAATGGTCCGCGAGCAGCAGGCCGAACACCCCCATCAGGTACGTAATCGAGTAACCGAAGGAACGCATGGGCAGACCCTCGTCCCGGGAGAAGAACGGGGCGATGGCGTAGTACAGGTAGCCCGCGTTCAGGGCCAGGACACCCAGCAGGTACAGCAGACCGCTCATCTGCAGGGCGAACGGCAGCAGGCTGGCGGCGGCCAGGAGGATGGTGTACAGCAGGATCTGGACCTCGGTGAAACGCACACCGTGGGTCACCGGCAACATGGGGATATGCACGCGGGCGTATTCCTCGCGGCGGTGGATGGCAAGCGCCCAGAAATGCGGTGGCGTCCAGATGAAGATGATCAGGAACAACAGCAGGGCGTGGGCATCGACGGTGCCGGTGACGGCCGTCCAGCCGAGGACCGGCGGGGCGGCACCCGCCGCGCCACCGATCACGATATTCTGGGGCGTAGCGCGTTTGAGGAACAACGTATAGACGAACGCGTACCCCATGAGCGACAGGAAGGTCAGCGCCGCCGTTAGCGGATTCACCAGCCAGTACAGCAGGCCCAGCCCCAGTGCGCCCAGGGTGCCGGCAAAGGCAATCGCCCGCCCCGGCGGGACGCTGCCCTGGGGCAGCGGCCGGCCGCGGGTCCGGGCCATGGCGGCGTCCGCCTTCTCGTCCACGATCTGGTTGATGGCCGCGGCAGAGCCGCTGCTCATGGCAATACCGAGGCTGCCGAACACCAGGGCATCCCAGGGCACCGCCGCAGGCGGTGCCGCCAGCACCATGCCCACGATCGCGGTGAACACCAACAGCGCCACGACCTTGGGCTTGCAGAGTTCGTAGTAATCGCGCCAGCGCGCTACGTCGCGCAGGCGTTCGCTGGATTCCATCGTGGCTGCACGTTTCATGGCCGGCTGCCCTCGCTGCCCGGTTGGGACCCCACGCGGGGAGTCAGGCTATGGTACAGCGTGATAAAGGTTAGCAGCAGCAGTGCCGCACCGCCGTTGTGTGCGACAGCCACGGGCAGCGGCAGGCTCGCCAGCACGTTGGTGACACCCAGGAGCCACTGCAGTACGAGGGCACCCAGCATAACGGCAACGACACCCCTTACCCGGGTCACCGGCACGCGGATCCAGGTCAGCGCCGCCACCACGATCACCGCCACTGCGGTCACCACGGCGCCAATGCGGTGCACAAGCTGAATGGCAACCCGCGCTGGATGCTCCAGAACGCCGAACTCGTAGTCTTGGCCGAGCCCGTGCCAGAGCGTAAAGCCCTGGCGGAAATCCGCGGGCGGCCACCATTCACCCTGGCAGCGCGGGAAATCCGTGCAGGCGAGCGCTGCGTAATTGGTACTCACCCACCCCCCCAGGGTGATCTGTGCCACCACGACGCCCGCGACCAGGGCCACTGCGGCGCGTACACCCCTCGGGGACGCCACCGGGGGCACCAGGGGACCGGTGCGCAGGGTCAGCCACCAGAGCATCCCCAGTGTCGCCATGCCACCCAGCAGGTGGAGTGTCACGACCAGGGGCTTGAGTTGCATGGTCACGGTCCACATGCCGAGGATCGCCTGACCGACAATAAAGACCGCCAGGACCAGCGGCAGCACAAGGGGCTGGTCAGGCCGGCGCCGCCGCCGTAAGGCCACGGTCGCCACAGCGAAGACCAGCAACCCCAGGCCGCCGGCGACGTAGCGGTGGATCATCTCCTTCCAGGCCTTGCCCGTCTCCACGGGGCGCTCCGGGTACGCGCGATTGGCCGCTTCCACGGCGGTCTGGTCCTCCGGGACCCCCAGGAGCTGACCGTAGCAACCCGGCCAGTCCGGACAGCCGAGCCCCGCGTCCTCGAGCCGGACCCAGGCGCCCAGCAGGACAACCACAACGGCCAGGGCCGCGCCGGACAAGCACAGACGAAAGAAGCCGCTCGCGGCCATGGCGTCTAACCCTCCTCAGGAAAGTCGTTGAGCTCTTCCAGCTCCCGATTGGACAACCGCATCAGGTGGCGCAGGTCCGACAGCAGCCCGGACCCGTCCAGCGGCGTTTGGTACCGCATCATCTGGAAGCCGCGCGTATCCACGAGACTCACCGACACCGCCTCGCCGTCCCGGGCCGTTTGGGTCCAATCCAGGGCCGGTGCGCGCACGACGTGGAGGTCCGCGTGCCCGAACAATTGCCGCTCAGCCGGAGGTGTGCCATCAGCAGGCACCACCAGGACCCGCTGCAGTCGCCCGGCATCCTCGGCCAGCGCGGTGCGCACCTGACGCGTTGCACGCAGTTGTTCCAGGCAGCGTTCCTGACAGGGCGCATTGAGCGTCAGCAACAGGGTCCAGTCGCCGCGCAGATCCGGTGGTTCGCTGTCGCCGGGCGCGGTCACGACCTCCAGGCCGGGCACCTCGAGTTGTACCGGCGGGTCCACCAGTTCGCCATGGTTCCCGGTGCTCCCGGGCTGCCAACCGGAGAAGTACAGGGTCCAGGCGATGGCCGGTGGCACCAGGAACAGGCCCAGGATCGCCAGGAACTTGCGGCGGCCACTGCGCGTGCGCGCATCCGGTTTGGTGGTCATGAGGACTCGCGTCGTAGGTTGACGATGACAAAGACGATCAACAACGTTGCCGCCAGGGCAAACCACTGGACAGCGTAGCCGCGGTTGCGTTCAGGCCCGTAGCCTTCCCGGAAGGCCGGACCCCAGTCGCGCCGGAAGCCGTGTTCCGCGTTCGGGTCCAGCCGCAGGACCCGGTGGTGGAGGGGCATATCCAGGCGTTCCTCCAGGGCGGTGAAGTCCAGGTACTGGATGCGCAGCGGCCAGCCGTCGGTGTCCGGCGTCATGGCGCCCAGGCGCAGCCCGGTCGCCGGGCCGTCGTCCAGGTGGCCGGTGATCGTCACCGCGTCGTCGGGTCCGGGGATGGCCGGCAACTCGTCGCGATCGTCGCCGGCGGGAACCCAGCCCCGGTCCACCAGGATCACGGCGTCCCGCCCGGTGATTTGCAGCGGCGTCAGGACGTGATAGCCCACCTCACCCTGCGAGGTCTGATTGTCCAATAACAACTGGCGCTGCGTCCGGTAGCGGCCCGCCACCTCGGCGTTATAGGGCAGCTCCGTATCGGCTGGCGGATCCTCGCGGTT
This sequence comes from Ectothiorhodospiraceae bacterium, assembly GCA_046482445.1. Taxonomy (GTDB): domain Bacteria; phylum Pseudomonadota; class Gammaproteobacteria; order Nitrococcales; family Aquisalimonadaceae; genus Aquisalimonas. The sequence continues at coordinate 4,835 of JAWOFB010000151.1, forward strand.
GAGGTCCACGGTCGGGCGTTGGTCGCGGCTTTCGTAAGCGTCTTCCAGCGCCGCTCGCTGCGCCGCGCGGTCCAGTTGCCAGAAGCCGAGCGCGACCAGGACGGGGAAAAGCACCAGGGTCGCCAGCAAGGGCCAGGGACCGGGGCGATGGAAGCGGTAGCCGCCGATGCGCATGAAAGGGCCTCGATTGCAATGGGCGTGCTGTCGGATCCGCGTTACGATGGAACCCGATTCCTCCTCACGGCGCCGGGTCGGTGCCAACTTCGGACCGCTATCATGGATCTCGCCATCAAGATTGTCGTCATCGTTGCCATGTTCGCCATTGTGGCAAGCCTGCTCTCCGGCGCGGTGTTTCTGGTACGCGACGAGAGCAGCTCGCGGCGGGTTGTACGCGCGCTAACCTGGCGCATCAGCCTGTCCGTCGGACTGTTCGTGGGGCTGCTCATCCTGGTCGCCGTCGGCGCAGTGGAGCCAGGCGGTCCGCTACCGTAAGGCCACTGTTCCGGGATGGGGTTCCGGCGTCGGGTGGCTGCAGCGCCACCCGGGCACCGCAGCAACCTGCCTGCCCGTGCCCAACCGCGTGGTCAGCCGCCGGGCTTCCGGACGAGGCTCGGTCCGGGGGCGACGGCGCATGGGGTGTCCTGTATCTCGCCGCGACAGACGTCAGAGGACGTAGACGAAGACGAAGAGTCCCAGCCAGACCACATCCACGAAGTGCCAGTACCAGGCAGCCGCCTCGAAACCGAAGTGGTTATCCGGCGTGAAGTGACCGCGGATCACCCGTAACAGGATGACCAGCAGCGTGAGCGCACCGATGATGACGTGCAACCCGTGGAACCCGGTCAGCATGTAGAACACGGAGCCGTAGATCCCGGTGCTCATCTGCAGGTTGAGGTCTTCCCAGGCGTGCACGTACTCGTACGCCTGGATGCAGCTGAAGGTGGCGCCCAGGGCCACGGTCGCCGCCAGTCCGAGGATGACCTGCGCCCGGTGGTTTTCCTTGATGGCGTGGTGGGCCCAGGTCAGGGTCGCACCCGAGGTGAGCAGGATCAACGTATTCAACGCGGGCAACATCCAGGGGCCCATGGCCTGAAACTCCAGGCCCGTCAGCCCCGGACCCGCCGTCGGCCACGACAGGAGCACGGAGTCCCACAGGTACTGGTTGGTCGCCGGGTCGCCGCCGCTCAGCCAGGGGATGGTAAACACGCGAGAGTAGAACAGCGCGCCGAAGAAGGCGCCAAAGAACATCACCTCCGAGAAGATGAACCAAGCCATTCCCTGCCGGAAGGAGACGTCGACCTGGTGGTTGTACAGGCCCGAGACACTCTCGTTGATCACGTCACGGAACCACATGACCACCATGACCAGCGTGATCAACCCGCCGACGGCCATCATCGGCGTACCGGTTTCACCGCCGTTGAGATAGATCGAGAAGCCCGCGGCTAGTAGCACCATGCCGGGCACGCCGAACACGGGCCAGCGGCTGTCATGGGGAACGTAGTAGCTGCCTGCTGCTTGGCTCATCGTTGCATGTCCTCGTCGTTAACGGCGTCAGCCGGCGCCGGCGTGCAGCGCGGCCGCCTCGGCATCCATTTCGGGATCATCCCCGGCGCCCAGGTCGAACAGGGTATAGGAAAGGGTCAGCGTGTTGGTGCGCTCGGACAGCTCCGGGTCCACGAAGAAGGTCACGGACATGTCCCGGGTTTCCCCGGCATCAAACGCCTGCTCCGTGAAACAGAAGCACTCGGTCTTGCGCAGGTGACGGCTCGCGGTGCCGGGCGCGACGCTGGGCACGATCTGCGTCACCGTGTCCGCGCTGGTGTTGTTCACGGTCTCGAAGGTGACCGTGTGCAACTCGCCGGGTGTGACTTCAAGGCGCCGGGTCTCGGGTTCAAAATCCCACGGCCGCCCCTCGTTGACGGTGGCCACGAACTCCACGGTCACGCGCCGATCCGAGTTTTCCGCACTCTCCTGGTACTCCGAGGCCTGCAGATCCACGCTGCCGTTGAGTCCGGTGATGTCGCAGATGACGTCATACAACGGCACAAGCGCAAAGCCGAACCCGAACATCCCCACCGTTACGAGCAGGAGACGACTCACCAAGCGATTATGCATGACGCTCCTCCGGCATTGACTGCTTCACAGGCCGACCTGGATCAGGATGAAGGCCAGGTAGAACCCCAGGGCCAGGAGACCCAGGATCACCGCCGTTGCGATGGCCCCGCGCCGCTGACCCCGGTTGCGATCAGGGTCGGTCACCGAACCTCCATTACTTGACCGCCGGCGGCGTCTCGAAGGAGTGGTACGGTGCCGGCGACGGCAGCGTCCATTCCAGGCCGTCCGCGCCGTCCCAGACCTGGGCGCTCGCCTTCTGGCCACCGCGCACGCACTTGATGACCACCCACAGGAACAGCAGCTGCGAGACCCCGAAGGCGAAGCCGCCGATGGAGGAGATCATGTTGAACTCGGTGAACTGGACGGCGTAGTCCGGGATGCGGCGCGGCATGCCCGCGAGACCCAGGAAGTGCTGCGGGAAGAACAGCACGTTCACGGTGACCACGGACAGCCAGAAGTGCCACTGACCCAGCCGCTCGTCGTACATGTGCCCGGTCCACTTGGGCAGCCAGTAGTAGACACCGGCCATGATGGAGAACACCGCGCCGGTGACCAGGACGTAGTGGAAGTGGGCCACCACGAAGTGGGTGTCGTGGTACTGCAGGTCCACCGGCGCCAGGGCGAGCATCACCCCGGACAGGCCGCCGATGGTGAACAGGATCACGAAGGCGATGGCAAACAGCATGGGCGTCTCGAAGGTCATGCTGCCGCGCCACATGGTGGCCATCCAGTTGAAGATCTTCACGCCCGTGGGGACGGCCACCAGCATGGTGGCAAACATGAAGAACAACTGCCCCGCCAGCGGCAGCCCCACCGTAAACATGTGGTGGGCCCAGACGATGAATGACAGGAAGGCAATCGCCGCAGTGGCGTAGACCATGGAACTGTAGCCGAACAACGGCTTGCGGGCGAACGTCGGGATGATCGCCGAGACAATGCCGAAGGCCGGGAGAATCAGGATATAGACCTCGGGGTGTCCGAAGAACCAGAAGATGTGCTGGAACATCACCGGGTCACCACCGCCGGCCGCGGTAAAGAAGCTGGTGCCGAAATACTGGTCCGTGAGCAGCATGGTGACTGCCCCGGCCAGCACCGGCAGCACGGCGATGATCAGGAAGCCGGTGATCAGCCATGCCCAGACGAACATGGGCATCTTCATCAGGGTCATGCCCGGCGCCCGCATGTTCAGGATCGTCGCGACAATGTTGATGGAGCCCATGATCGACGAGATGCCCAGGATGTGCACCGCGAAGATGAGGAACGGGAAGGCGTCGCCCATCTGCAGCACCAGCGGCGGATACATGGTCCAGCCGCCCGCCGGACCACCGCCGGGCATGAACAGCGTCGCCAGCAGCAGCACGAAGCCCGCCGGCAGCAGCCAGAAGGCCCAGTTATTGACGCGCGGCAGTGCCATGTCCGGGGCGCCGATCTGCACCGGGATCAGCCAGTTGGCCAGCCCGGTGAATCCGGGCATGACAGCGCCGAAGATCATGACCAGGGCGTGCATGGTGGTCATCTGGTTGAAGAAGTACGGATCCACCACGTTGAGCCCGGGCTGGAACAGCTCGGCGCGGATCACCATGGCCATGGCCCCGCCGACAAAGAACATCAGCAGGGCAAATGTCATGTACAGGACGCCGAGGTCCTTGTGATTGGTGGTAAACAACCACCGGGTCACCGAGTATGGCGACGGATGGTGCTCGGCGTGATCGTGGTGCGCCTCGTGGTCGTGCGTGGAGGACATATCCGAAACCCTCGTCATTCAGCAGTTACCGGGGATTGGCCGGGGTGCGACACGATCCCCGAACCGGTCAACCGTCATTGTATACCGCGTCGCCCGCCGTTAGCAGGTCCCGCTCCAGTGGCTCCAAAGCCGCCTGCTCTGGATCGTCGCCGTCCTCTTCGGCGTCCGCCGCCTGCTCGCCGTTGCCGTCGTCACCATCGGTGCGCTCGGCCACCCAGTCGTCGTAGTCCTCCTGGGTCATGGCAACGACAACCACCGGCATGAAGCCGTGGCCCCGACCGCAGAGCTCGGCACACTGGCCACGATAGACGCCCGGCTCCTCGATCTCGGCCCAGGCCTCGTTGACGAACCCGGGAATGGCATCCTTCTTCCAGCCCAGTTCCGGAACCCACCAGGAGTGGATCACGTCATTGGAGGTCAGCAGGAAGCGGATCTTGGTGTCCACCGGCACCACCAGCGGGTTGTCGACATCCAGGAGGTAGTGCTCGACGTCATCCGGTGTAACCTCGGGATTGTGCTGACGGGCACGATCGCTTTCGCGGTCCAGTCGACTGTAGAAGCTCACATCCTCATCCAGGTACTCGTACTCCCACATCCACTGGTACCCGGTGACCTTGACCGTCATGTCGTAGTCGCTGGTGTCTTCCTGTTCCATCATGGTCTGGGTCGCCGGGATCGAGATCCCGAGCAGGATCAGGAACGGGATGACGGTCCAGATCACCTCGACGGTGGTGTTGTGATGGAACTGGGCCGGTTCCGCGCCGGCGGAGCGGCGGAAGCGCCAGATGGAGTAGAAGATACCGATGAACACGAAGGCGCCGATGGCGCAGACGATGTAGAACACCAGCATGTGGAGGTCATAGGACTGCTGACTCAGGGTGGTCACCCCTTCCGGCAGGTTGACACCCCAGGACTGCCGCCATCCGGACTCGTCCGGTCGCGCCGCCGCCATCGCGGCCGTGGCCAACATACCGACTGCTGCGGCGGCTCGAATGAGCATCTTCGAAATCATTCCACGCGTTCTCCCGACAAGGAACTAGCTGGGCGGAGCGCTTCAGACGCCCTCGCGACCGGCGCCCGGCCCGGCATCAACCGGGTGCTCGGCGGCGCCCATGGGTCCGACACAGTCACCGAGCACTCGTGCGAGGCTCGCACGCTCGTCATCCGTGAGAAAGGCTCCGCACTCGACCTGCTCACCGGCGGAGCGGATGACCAGCCGGGCGGGGTGGAGCCGCCGTGGGGACGGCACCAGATCCACCGTGGTCCAAACCCGCCGGAACCGCCAAACCTGCTCTGGCTCCCGGTACCCCTTCTCGACGCGGAGCCAGGCGGGCTCCACCCGGATCACCTCGCGGTACCGACCCGGCCGGGCCGAGACGTACAACGCCGCGCCCAGGGCGATAATCTCCGCGCCAGCGAACGGCACGATCGGCCAGAACCCGGCGGCCGCGAACGCAAGCGCCACTGCCAGGCAGGACACCGCGAAGACCGCGAATATGATCACCGTCTGTCGCCAGTAGACGCCCGCATTGGGTCGCAGATCGAAGACCCGCGTCTGCGCGCCCGGGTCCTGCTCGGTCACCGCCATGGCGCTGGTCACTCCCGGCAGTCGCTCGCCGTCGCCGGAACAGAAGCGACGGGCCCGAGCGACAGCTTTACCTAGTCTAGAGGACTTGCCCCCCGGAGAAAAGCTCACGCCTGCCATGGCAGGCCATCAACTGGCGGCGGCAAGGACGGGCCCGGCATCCAGCCCGCGGGCGTCCGGCCGGCCATCCGGGCTCCGTGTCACGGTCCCCAGCCGCGGGCAATCCAAGCGCTGTTCCAGGCTGGTACTCTGTTCCCGCCAGCGCGGTGGGGGGTCGGGGACATTCGCGACCCAGCCAGCGAGCGTGAGGCCATCACGACGGATGGCCTCCGCGGTGAGCAATGCATGGTTGAGACAACCCAGCCGGATCGCCACCACCAGCACCACCGGATACCCCAGGGCGCCGGCAAGATCGGAAAAGCCCAGCGACTCATGCAACGGGGCCCGCCAGCCACCGGCGCCCTCGACCCAGAGGAGATCGGCGGCGGGCTGGACGCGGCGCGGCGGGGCCCCAAGGGGGTGGGCACC
>JAWOFB010000177.1:0-3392 GCA_046482445.1 Ectothiorhodospiraceae bacterium
CGTCCACAATGGAGCCTTCCACCCCGGAGCCCACGGCCACCTGGAGGTCCAGGTAGTTGACCAGATAGTCGTAGGGGGCCTCGGCCAGGTTGCGCTCCGTGGAGAAGCGCTCGCTCTGGGCGTTGAGCACGTCCACGGTGGTGCGCAGGCCCACGTCCAGGCCGCGCCGGGTGGAGCGCTCCGTGCTGCGCGCGGATTCCCGGGCCTGCTCCAGGGCCCGAATGCGGCGCAGGCTGGAGACCAGGTTCAGATACGCGGATTCGCCCTGCAGGCTTGCCTGCCGCTTGGCCTCCACCGAGTCCTCGAAGGAGGCGTCGCGTTCGGCGCGCGCCTCGCGTACCTGGGAAGCGTTCCGGCCACCGGTATACAGCGGCATGCTGACCTGGATGCCGATACGCGTCTCATCGGTTTCAAAGGAACCGCCGGTGCCGCCAGTTGCGGTCCCACTGCCGACCGTCCCGCCACCCTGGTAATTGCGGCCGTGACTGGCGACCAGATCCACCTGGGGATAGCGCTCGCCCTGTTCGCGGCGGATCTCCGTGCGCGAACGCCGGAAATCCATGTCCGCCAGTTGCACGTCGAGATTCTGGCTTTCCGCCCGCTGCGCCCACTCCTCCGCGGAATCCGGGGACGGCGCCTGCGCCTCGAAGCCCTCGCGCAGCCCGGCCAGCTCGCCTGGGTCCTCGCCGATCAGACTGCGCAGGGTGCGCCGGGCGATCTGGACGTCGTTGCGGGCCTGGACGCGGTCCGCCCGGACCTGATCAAAGCGCGCCCGGGCCTCGTTGCGATCGGTGACGGTGCCGGTGCCCACTTCCAGGGCGCGTTCCGCGCGCTCAAGTTCGGATTCCACCGCTTCCAGCTCGGCATTGGTCAGACGCAGGGTGTCCTGGGCCAGGAGCAGGTCGAAGTAGGCGCGGCTGACCTGGAGCAGCAGCTGCTGCTTGGCCCGCGCGTATTCCAGGCCCGTCTGCTCCTGGAGCACTTCGTTGCGGTCCGCGATGGCAAAGTTGTCCTTGCGGAAAAGCGGCTGGGTGACGTTGACCGAAGCGTTCCAGGCGTCGTAATAGGACGGATCGCCTTCCGGATCCACCAGCTCTTCACGGATGCGGCTCGCGCCCGCCTCCAGTTCCACCTGTGGCAGGAACAGCGACCGTGACTGGGTGTCCAGCTCGTCGCTGGCACGCAACCGCGCGTCCGCTGCGCGGATCTCGGGATCGCGCTCCATGGCCAGGGCGTAGGCCTCGCTGAGATCCAGGCGCTCGGCCGCCTGAGCCGACGCAACCACCATCAGCGTGTTGGCGGCGAGGCCCATCGGCAGGACCAGGCGCCGTGTAAGTGCGCGCATCTGTACTCTCCGGGAACGACGTACGGGATCCGGTGACCTTAAGACGGGCATCGGTCAGGGGCAAGGGGCATTCAGTCTGTCGCAACGGCGTCCCGGCATGCGGGGCAGGTGCCGTTGATCTCGATGGTCTGGTTGCTGATCCGGAAACCCAGCTCCGCCGCCTTGCGCAGTAACAGCGCGTTGACCTCCGGGTCGTCCAGTTCGGCGACGGCCCCGCACTGGCCACAGATGAGAAACTGCCCCACATGCCGGTGCTCCGGATTGCCGCAGCCGACGTAGGCGTTCAACGACTCGATGCGGTGGATGAGTCCCTCGTCCAGCAGGAAGTCCAGGGCCCGATAAACCGTGGGCGGGGCGGCACTGCGGCGTTCGGCGCGTAGCGTATCCAGCAGGTCGTAGGCTTTCACGGGCGCATGGGTATGCCAGATCAGTTCCAGCACACGCCGGCGGATCGGTGTCAGCCGCACGCCCCGGAGCCGGCACTGCTCTTCGGCCCGGGCCAGGGCGTCGTCGATGCAATGCCCGTGATCATGGCCGGCTTGCTTGAACGGCGTGACGACGTTGGACCCCATGGGGTACTCCTGCCGACTCAGTCCGGAATACGATAACATACCCCGATTGCGGGCGTATCCAGGCGTGCCGTTCGTCCAGCGCACCAGGAGGCAGACACCATGGCAGGAACGGAACGAACCAGTGCGCGCGCGGCATTGATCGTGGGGGTGCTGCTGACGGCGACGGTCGCAGTGGCACAACCGCGGCTGGATGTGCGCGCCATCATGGGCAACCAGGTCATGGTGGAGTGGCAGGGTGATCGGCACAGGCTCGCTGTGGGCGACAGTGTCGACGGACTCAGCCTGGAGGCGGTCGAGGACGGTGAGGCCGTGTTTACCTACCAGGGCGAACGGCTTCGGCTCGGGCTTAGCGACCGCGTGGGGGGTGAGTTTAGCGGAGGCTCCAGTCAGGAGGTCCGCATCCAGCAGGACGCCACCGGGATGTACCGAACGCGCGGGCAGATCAATGGCCAAACGTCCCGGCTCATCGTTGATACCGGCGCCAACCTGGTCGCCCTGGGGCGCGCCCAGGCGGAGCAACTCGGCGTGGATCTGAAGGGTGCCACGCGCCGGCGCGTGCAAACGGCCAGTGGCGCCACCACCGGATACCAGGTGCGTCTGGACAGCATCAACGTCGGTGGCATTACCGTACGCAACGTGCGCGCCATGGTGCTCGAGGGGGCAGGGCCGCCGGAGCCGCTGCTGGGCATGTCCTACCTGGGCCAGGTGAACCTGCAACAGGACGACGGCGTGCTGGTGCTGCGCCAGGCGCAATAGGGTAGTTGCCCGCCGCCCCGGCGCAAGGCGACAGGGCGGGGTGCTGTGTAGAATGCGAACAAAACAGCCGTGCCGCGGGGCGCGGTCGCAACCGGAGAGGGAGGCGCAATGAAGATCCTGGTGCCCGTCAAGCGTGCGGTGGACTACAACGTCAAGGTCCGCGTCCGGGCCGACGGCAGCGGCGTGGAAACGGACAACGTCAAGATGTCCATGAATCCCTTCGACGAGATCGCCGTCGAGGAAGCCGTGCGCATGCGCGAACGCGGGGACGCCGAGGAAGTGGTTGCCGTATCCATGGGCGTGAGCCAGTGCCAGGAGACCCTGCGCACGGCCCTGGCCATGGGGGCCGACCGCGGCATGCTGGTGGAGACCGATCAGGAACTGGAGCCGCTGGCCGTGGCCAAGCTGCTGGCCGCGGTGGCCGGGCGCGAGTCGCCGCAGATGATGATTCTGGGCAAGCAAGCCATCGACGACGATGCCAGCCAGACCGGGCAGATGGTTGCCGAACTGCTGGGCTGGGGGCAGGGCACGTTCGCCTCGGAAGTGGTGGTCGAGGACGGGCGCATCCAGGTCACCCGTGAAATCGACGGCGGCCACGAGACGCTATCCCTGCCGCTACCGGCGGTGGTGACCACGGATCTGCGCCTCAACGAGCCGCGCTACGCCAAGCTGCCGAACATCATGAAGGCCAAGAAGAAACAGCTCGACACGCTGACGCC
>JAWOFB010000026.1:0-5666 GCA_046482445.1 Ectothiorhodospiraceae bacterium
CGGACGGTTACAGCAGCAGCTTGCGCATGTCCGCCAGCAGCCCGCCCAGGTAGCTCGTGAAGCGCGCGGCGGCCGCACCGTCGATGACCCGGTGGTCGTAGGACAGCGACAGCGGCAGCATCAGCCGCGGCTCGAAGTCCTTGCCGTTCCACTTGGGCTTCATCTCCGACTTGGAAATGCCCAGGATGGCGACCTCCGGTGCGTTGACGATGGGCGTGAACGCCGTACCGCCGAGGCCGCCCAGGCTGGAGATGCTGAACGTCCCGCCCTGCATGTCCGCCGGTCCGAGCTTGCCGTCGCGGGCCTTGCCGCTGAGTTCGCCCAGGTCGCGGGCAATGTCGTAGACGCCTTTCTTGTCGGCGTCGCGGATCACCGGGACCACCAGGCCCTGCGGGGTATCCACCGCTACACCGATGTTGATGTAGTGCTTGACGATGATGGCATCCCCCTCGGGCTTGAGGGAGCTGTTGAACTCGCGGTACTTGGTCAGCGCGCCGGCGGCGGCCTTGACCATGAAGGCCAGCGGCGTGAGCTTCACGCCTTCCTTGTCGGCGGCGTCCTTCTCCGCCTTGCGGAAGGCCTCCAGCTCGGTAATGTCCGCCTCGTCGAACTGGGTGACGTGCGGCAGATTGAGCCAGCTGCGTTGCAGGTGCGGCCCGGACAGTTTCTTGATCCGGGACAGCGGGACCTCTTCCACTTCGCCGAACTTGCTGAAGTCCTGCGGCGGGATCGGCGGGATGCCGGTGCCGCCTTGAGCACCGGCGGCCGGCGCCGCGGCCGTGGGCGCCGCGCCCTCCTGTGCCTGCTTGACGACACCCTTGACGAAGGCCTGGACGTCTTCCTTCAGGATCCGGCCCTTGCGCCCGGAGCCACTGAGGTGGCTGAGATCCACGCCCAGCTCGCGGGCGTAACGGCGCACCGCGGGTGAGGCGTGGGCGCGTTTGTGGCCCTCGGAGTCGATGGGCTGCTTGGGGATGGGGGCGGCGTCCGCCTCTACCTGATGCAGTGCCGACTTCGGCGGCGCTGTCTCCTCCTCGGGAGCGGCGGGCTCGGCGGCTGCCGGAGCGGCGGTCTCCCCACCGCCGCCACTGGACCCGCTACTGGCGGCGGGCGCGCCACCACCACTGCCAGCGCTGGGGGCACCGCCCCCGGCGCCCTGGAGTTCCAGAATGGCGTCGCCTTCGCCCACCTGGTCGCCCACCTTCACGTGGACCGGGCCCACGGTGCCGGCGCCCGGGGAGGGGATCTCCATGGTGGCCTTGTCGGATTCCAGGGTGATGAGCGACTGCTCGGCGGTGACCTGGTCGCCTTCGCTGACCAGGACCTCGATGATGTCGACCTTGTCGAAATCACCGATGTCCGGGACGTGGACCGTCTGGCTGCCGCCCCCGCCGCCGGAGTCGCTGGCGGCCGGCGCGGGCGCGGGTTCGGGTGCCGCCCCGGAATCGCCGCCGGCCGCCGGTGCGGCGCCGCCGTCATCGGCTTCGACTTCCAGGATGGTGTCGCCTTCCTTGACCTTGTCGCCCACCTTGATCTTGACGCTGGTCACCTTGCCGCCGTCGCTGGCCGGCACTTCCATGGTGGCCTTGTCGGATTCCAGGGTGATCAGGGACTGCTCGGGTTCGACGGTGTCGCCCTCGGAGACCAGGACTTCGATGACATCGACGGCGTCGAAATCGCCGATGTCGGGTACCGTGATCGTCTTTGTGGCCATTATTATCGGGTCCTTCTCAAGACGTCTCAGCCTGGGGCGCGGTGGCGCCCCAGGCACAGGAATGCCGGATTACGCCCGCAGCGGCTCGGTCTTCTCCGGATCGATGCCGTACTTCTTGATGGCCTTGGTCACCGTAGCCGCATCGAGCTGGCCGTTGTCGGCCAGTGCCTTGAGGGCGGCAACGGTGACGAAGTAGCGATCCACCTCGAAGTGATGGCGCAGCTGCTCGCGGGTATCGGAGCGGCCGAAGCCGTCGGTGCCCAGGACGTAGAAGGGCCGGTCCATGAACCCGCGGATCTGGTCCGGCACCGCCTTCATGTAGTCCGTGGCGGCCACGGCCGGGCCCTTGTAGCCGTTGAGCTGCTGAGCCACCCAGGAGGTCTTGGGCTCGTCTTCGGGGTGCAGCAGGTTGTGGCGCTCGACACTGAGGCCGTCCCGGCGCAGTTCGTTGAACGACGGGCAGCCCCAGATATCGGCGTCCACCTTCCAGTCCTGCTTCAGGAGATCCGCCGCGGCGATGACCTCGCGGAAGATCGTCCCCGCCCCCATGAGCTGGACCTTGTTCTTGCCCTTGCCGCCCTGCTGGAACAGGTACATGCCCTTGCGGATGCCTTCCTCGGCGCCCTCGGGCAGGGCCGGCTGGGGGTAGTTCTCGTTCATCATCGTGATGTAGTAGAAGACGTTCTCGCCGTCGCGGTACATGCGGCGCAGACCGTCCTGGATGATGACCGCCATTTCGTACGGGAACGTGGGGTCGTAGGCCACGCAGTTGGGTATGGTGGACGCCAGCAGATGGCTGTGGCCGTCCTGGTGCTGCAGGCCCTCGCCGTTGAGCGTGGTGCGCCCGGCGGTGCCGCCCATGAGAAAGCCACGGGTCTGCATGTCCCCGGCGGCCCAGGCCAGATCGCCGATGCGCTGGAACCCGAACATGGAGTAGTAGGCATAGAAGGGGATCATGTTCACGCCATGGTTGGCGTGACTGGTGCCTGCGGCGATCCAGGAGCTGAACGCGCCGGCCTCGTTGATGCCCTCCTGGAGGATCTGCCCGGTGTCGCTCTCCTTGTAGAGCATGAGCTGATCCGAGTCCTCGGGCTCGTAGAGCTGGCCGACCGAGGAGTAGATCCCCATCTGCCGGAACAGCCCCTCCATGCCGAAGGTGCGCGCCTCGTCCGGGACAATGGGGACGATGTGCTTGGCCAGGTTCTTGTCCCGGGTGAGGATCGACAGCAGGCGCACGAATGCCATGGTGGTGGACATCTCGCGCTCGCCCGACTCCTTGAGCAGGAGGTCGAAAGCGGAGAGCTCCGGCACCTCCAGCGGCTTGGCATCGTTGCGGCGCGCCGGCAGATAGCCGCCGAGCGCCTGGCGCCGCTCGTGCAGGTACTTCATCTCCGGGCTGTCTTCCGGCGGCTTGTAGAACGGCGCCTTCTTGAGGTCCTCGTCGGCGATGGGGATCTCGAAGCGATCCCGGTACTCGCGGATGGCCTCCTCGTCCATCTTCTTCTGCTGATGGGCGATGTTCTGGCCTTCGCCGGAGTGCCCCATGCCGTAGCCCTTGACCGTCTTGGCCAGGATGATGGATGGCTGACCCTTGGTCTCGTGGGCCTGCTTGTAGGCGGCGTAGATCTTGTGCGGGTCGTGGCCGCCGCGGTTCAGGCGCGCGATGTCCTCGTCGGACATGTGCGAGACGCGCTCCTTGAGCTCCGGGTACTTGCCGAAGAAGTGCTCGCGCGTGTAGGCGCCGCCCTTGGCCTTGAAGTTCTGGTACTCGCCGTCGACGGCCTCTTCCATGCGCTTGAGCAACAGGCCGTCGTGATCCTTGTCGATGAGGGGGTCCCAGTACGACCCCCAGATGACCTTGAGCACGTTCCAGCCGGCGCCGCGGAAGGTGCCCTCGAGTTCCTGGATGATCTTGCCGTTGCCGCGCACCGGGCCGTCCAGGCGCTGCAGGTTGCAGTTGACCACGAAAACCAGGTTGTCCAGGCCCTCGCGGGCGGCGATGTCGATGGCTCCCAGGGACTCGGGCTCGTCCATCTCGCCGTCGCCCATGAACACCCAGACCTTGCGGTCACTGGCATCAATGAGCCCGCGGTTGTGCAGGTACTTCATGAAGCGGGCCTGGTAAATGCCCATGATCGGGCTCAGCCCCATGGACACCGTCGGGAACTGCCAGTAGTCCGGCATCAGCCACGGGTGCGGATACGACGACACCCCGGTCCCGCCGACATCCTGCCGGAAGCCACGGATCTCTTCCTCGCTCAGGCGGCCTTCCAGGAACGAGCGCGCATAGATGCCCGGGGAGGAGTGTCCCTGCATGAACACCAGGTCGCCGCCGTGATTCTCGGATGGCGCGCGCCAGAAGTGGTTGAAGCCCACGTCGTAGAGGGTCGCGCTGGAGGCGAAACTTGCGATGTGCCCGCCCACGCCGGGGCGCAGATCGTTGGCCTGGAGCACCATGGCCATGGCGTTCCAGCGGATGATGGAGCGGATGCGCCACTCCAGGGCGTGATCCCCCGGCGCGCGTTCCTCCATGTGGGGCGGGATGGTGTTCAGATAGGCCGTCGTGGCCTTGAAGGGGATATACGCCCCGCGGCGGCGTGCCTTGTCGACCAGGGTCTCCAGGAGTTGGTGCGCGCGCTGCGGACCGTCCGCCTCGATGACCGCTTCCAGGGCCTCAAGCCACTCCCCGGTCTCCTGGGGGTCGATATCATCCGGTTTCTCAGCCATGGACATGCCTCATTCTTGAGCCCGTCTGCCTGGACCCGCGTGCGCCGTCGGGCGGGCGTCGATGGCCACTGCCGTGGGAGCGTTGGGGTCGAAGGAACGGGCGTGTTGTTTTAGTGAACTGCTATCTCCTCGATCGTCCTTATCATAGAAGCCTCGGTCCCCGCTGGCCATAGGGTATTTTGCCGTTGCCGGACAAGGATTTATTCCACTGACTTATGTTGCGATGCGCCACGCAGGGCCTGGGTGGACATGCCCGCGGTCAGGGCGAAGCGCATGGCCTCGTCCACACCCATGTCCACGGACTCCAGCCGGTCCCGCGGCACGATCAGGGTATAGCCGCCGATCTGATAGCTCATGGGCATGTACACGGCAACCTCGTGGTCGGCGCCCACGTTCTCCGGCAGGTCGTGCCACTCCTCCCGGGTGACGAAGCCCATCACCCGCGCCGGCAGGCCACCAAGCTCCAGGTGCACCAGCACGACCCGGGAGGCTTGCTGGTTGCGGCTACGGCTGACGAAGCCGATGAGATCCTGGACGGCCGTGTAAACGGTGTTGATCAGCGGAATGCGTTGGACCACCGCTTCGCCGAACTGGAACAGGCGCTGGATCAGGTAGGCCTGGAGCAGCACACCCACGGCAAAGATCAGGCCCACGCCCAGCAGCAGGCCGATACCGGGGATGTACCAGTCGGCCGGCAGGATGAAACGCAGGATGCCGCCGAGGACGTTCTCGGCGGTTTGCGCCAGCCAGACAACGAGATAAACGGTGACGAACACCGGCAGTATGGCCACCAGGCCTTTCAGAAAAATGCTGCTCAATCGGCCCATGCGACGGCCCTCCCCGCGGAAACAGGCACCAGTGCGAACCGCTCCGGCAACCAACCACACCGGACCGGCACTCCGGAAAGGTCCGTATCATACGCGACGCGGCCGTGGTGGCGGGTACCTGGGGCGGCCGACTAGCCCGCGTAGCCGCTGCACCAGCCACCGGCTTTGACCATGACGTCGGCGAATTGCGGGTGGTGGCACTGACCCCAGCCGTCCTGCTCCTGCCCCGCCCAGAAGGCGCAGTTGTCGCAGCGCTGGCCGTCCTGGTACCCGGCGTCCGGATCGGCGTTACTGGCGTCGTTGACGTAGTTCAGGGCGTGGCCGTCCTCGGCCTGAGGCATGGCGCGGACCGTCTGCGGTCGGAGCAAGGCCGCCAGCGGCATAGCGGCGACGGCCAT
>JAWOFB010000034.1:0-3018 GCA_046482445.1 Ectothiorhodospiraceae bacterium
CAAGCCGAGCGAGATACGGCCGTCGCGGGGAGCGAAGGACAGGTATGGGATTTCGGCGAGGAGTTGCGCCTGCCCCATGGCCGGTTACGGGTGACCGCGGCCGCCGGCGGGCTGGACCCGGCGGCGCTGCCCGAGGGTGTCGCCATCCGGTTTCGCCGCGATGGTGATCGGTGTCGCCCCGTGGGCCGGCCCACACGTCCGTTGAAAAAACTGTTCCAGGAAGCGGCTATCCCGCCGTGGCAACGCTATCGCTGGCCGCTTTTATGCGTCTCGAGCGTGATTGTCGCGGTGCCCGGGGTTTGTGTCTGCGAAGGCTATACCTGCAGTGCGCACAGCGCCGGGTGGTGGCCGGAATGGGAGCCGGATGCGGTGTGACCGGCATCAGGGTTATGTTGTGCCCTAACGGGCGTTCTGTTAGCTTCTCGGCCAGCTGCGCAGGGTCCGCCGGGTGCACGTGACAACGCCTTCGGCCGGGTTTCCCGGGGGCGTGAATACGCAATAGCGATTGAGACAGCGGCGATGTGTCCCCGGGCGGTCGCCCGCCCTCACGCGCTTGCCACTCGGACGCCAGCACGCCTATTGCCCGCGGATGACAGGATCCTATGACCCGATACATTTTTATCACCGGTGGTGTGGTCTCGTCGCTGGGCAAGGGCATCGCCTCTGCCTCCCTGGCCAGTATCCTGCAGGCGCGGGGACTCACGGTTACCATGATCAAGCTGGATCCCTACATCAACGTGGATCCCGGCACCATGAGCCCGTTCCAGCACGGGGAGGTCTACGTCACGGATGATGGGGCCGAGACGGACCTGGACCTGGGCCACTACGAACGCTACGTGCGCATGCGCACCGGGCGGGTGAATAACTACACCACCGGTCGCATCTACGAGAACGTGATTCGCAAGGAGCGCCGCGGGGATTACCTGGGCGGTACAGTGCAGGTGATTCCGCATATCACCGACGAGATCAAGCGCTGCATTCGCGAGGGCGCGGAAGACCACGACGTGGCACTGGTTGAGATCGGCGGCACGGTGGGTGATATCGAGTCCCTGCCGTTCCTGGAAGCCATCCGCCAGATGGGGGTCGAGCACCGTCGCGAGAGCCTGTTCATCCATCTGACGCTGGTGCCGTTCATCGGTGCCAGCGGCGAGATGAAAACCAAGCCCACGCAGCACTCGGTCAAGGAACTGCGCTCCATCGGCATCCAGCCGGATATCCTGATGTGCCGCTCCTCGCGGGTGATCCCCGAGGATGAGCGCCGCAAGATCGCCCTGTTTACCAATGTCGAGCAGGAAGCGGTCATTGCCGCCCTGGACGTGGACGACATCTACAAGGTGCCGCTCATGCTCCACGACCAGGGCCTGGACGACATTGTGGCCGACAAACTGCGTCTGGAACTGCCGCCTGCCGATCTCTCGGACTGGGAGCGGGTGGTCGAGGCGCGCTCGCATCTGGAAGGCGAGGTGACCATCGCCATGGTCGGCAAGTACGTGGACCTGGCGGATGCGTACAAATCCCTGTCCGAGGCGTTGATTCACGCCGGAATTCATACCCGTACGCGGGTCATCGTCCGATCGGTGGATTCCGAGGACGTGGAGCGCAGCGGTCCCGAACAACTCGCGGACGTGCACGCCATTCTGGTGCCGGGTGGCTTTGGCGAACGGGGTGTCGAGGGCAAGATTCAGGCGGCGCGCTACGCCCGCGAGAACGACATCCCGTATCTGGGGATCTGCCTGGGCATGCAGGTGGCGGTGATCGACATCGCCCGCCATGTCGCGGGGCTGCAGGATGCCCACAGCACCGAGTTCGGGGGGTATACGCCACACCCGGTCATCGGCCTGGTCACCGAGTGGATGACCGACGACGGCTCCGTGGAGCAGCGTGGACCGGACGACGATCTGGGCGGAACCATGCGCCTGGGCGGACAGCCCTGTCACCTGGAGGCGGGGTCACTGGCTGTGCGCATGTACGGCACGACGTACATTGTCGAGCGCCACCGCCACCGCTACGAGTTCAACAATCGGTACGTGGAAACCCTGCAGCGTGCGGGCCTTCGGATCTCCGGCTGGTCCGGCGATGGTCGGCTGGTCGAGGTGGTGGAGTTGCCCGATCACCCGTGGTTCCTGGGGTGTCAGTTCCACCCGGAATTCACGTCCACGCCGCGTGAGGGGCATCCGCTGTTCTGCGGTTTCGTCCGCGCGGCACTGAGCCGTCAGCGCGACACAGCGTAAGAGGGAGTTCGCCGTGGCCAGCATCGATCTGTGTGGCTTTCGCGCCGGCCTGGATGAGCCCCTGTTTCTGCTTGCCGGCCCCTGCGTTGTGGAATCGGAACAACTGGCGGTGGACACCGCTGGCGTCCTGGCTGCCATGGCGGCGAGGCTGAAGATCCCGTTCGTCTTCAAGTCTTCGTTCGATAAGGCCAATCGGTCGTCCCTGAGCAGCTTCCGGGGTCCCGGTATCGAAGAGGGCCTGCGCATCCTCGGCGAAGTCCGCCGGCAGGTGGGGGTTCCGGTGATTACCGACGTCCACGAGGACACGCCGCTGGACGAAGTGGCGACCACGGTGGACGTTCTCCAGACCCCGGCGTTTTTGTGCCGTCAGACGAATTTCATCGATGCGGTCGCGCGCCAGGGTCTGCCGGTGAACATCAAGAAGGGCCAGTTCCTCGCCCCCTGGGACATGGAGCGGGTGGTGGAGAAGGCCCGCGCTGCTGGCAACGACGCCGTCATGGTCTGCGAACGCGGCGTGTCTTTTGGCTACAATAATCTGGTAGCGGATATGCGCTCACTCGCGATCATGCGCGCCACCGGGGCACCGGTTGTTTTCGATGCCACGCATGCCGTGCAGTTGCCCGGTGGCCAGGGGCACGCCTCCGGCGGTCAGCGCGAGTTCGTCCCCGTGCTCGCGCGTGCGGCGGTGGCGGCCGGCGTTGCTGGCCTGTTCATGGAAACGCATCCGGATCCGGACCGGGCTCTGTCGGATGGCCCCAACGCCTGGCCGCTGCACCGTATGGAGGGC
>JAWOFB010000243.1:0-5483 GCA_046482445.1 Ectothiorhodospiraceae bacterium
TCCGACGGCCCGCCGGCACAGCCAGCCAGCAGAAGGGGTAACGCCCACAGGGCGCTGGCTCGAGCGATCCGTCCGCTTTTTGTCATCCCCAACCCATTTGTCGTTTTGTCATTGACTGCCCCGCACCGATGTCACGGTACTCACCCTGACTCGGTCACCGTCCCGCGAGAAGACAACGGCGGAGCGCTCGATGCGCTCAACGCGTCCGTACTCGACGCGCTCGCCTTCGCGCACCAGACGGCCGTCGACGACGGCCAGGCGCCGGTGGCCCGAGTCGATCACCGCCCGGACCACCGGCAGCGGTGCTGGCGCCGCATCACCCGTTGCAGCCCCCTGTTGCGCGGCATCCGGCGGCGCGGTCGGATCCGCGGCCCAACCTGTGCCGGGCGCCAGCCCGATCGCGAGCAACATGCCTGCAATCCCAACGCCGCAGGCTGCCAGCCCCAAGGACCTTAAACGCGGCCCTTGGGCGGCGCGCGTGCGGCCCGATTGATAGCCAAAGCCTTTACAAACCAACGGTGGGCTCCTCGAGGCTGAGCGTATGCACCCGCAGGTGAATCACCGCGGCCGGGTGCGTACTCACCTCGTAATCCACACTGTCCCAGCCTAGATCCCGGGAGCGCTCCTCCAGCCGTTCCAGATACGACCGCGTAGCCGCGTAACGACCCGTAAACCGAACGCTGACCCCGTGGCGGTAGACGCGCAGGCCTTCCTCCTCGAAAACCGGCTCCGGATCCTCGGTCTCCAGGTTTTCCAGGCGCAACTCCTGATCCGCGGCGATCAACCGCCGCAGCACCTGAACCATCTCCCGCGGCCCCACGAAGCCGCGCACCTCCTCGGCGACCGCTTCCTCCAGCGCCTCCAGTTCCTGCTCGCGCTCGCGGATCGTGGCCCGCAGTTCGGCATTGGGATCCGACTCCGCTCGCGCCACCAGGGCCTCTCGCTCGGCGCGGAGCTCCTCGAGCTGCGTTTCACGTTCGTCGATCTGCGCGCGCAGCGAATCCCCGGTCGCCCGCATGGCGGGATCGATGAACACGCTCCACAGCAAGGCGGGCAGTGCCAACAGCGCCAGCGCAAAAAGCACCTGCTCGCGCCGCGTACGCGCTTGATACCACTCCCGGAAACCCTGCCACGCCCTACTGTTCCGCATCGTCGTCCGCCTGACTCCGTTGCAGTACGAACCGGAGCGGACCGCTGCCCTCCTCCGGGCGCTGGATCGCCACTCCGGCGAACGATTGCCCGATGAGTTCCGGCTCTTCGCCCAGCTGATCCATGAACGCGGGGACCGCTTCCGCCTCCAGGGCGCGCCCTTCCAGCTGCAAGCGGCCGTCGGCGCCCGCCCGGATCGCCTGCAGCCAGACCGATTCCAACGGGGCCCGCGCCAGCGCGCGGAACAAGGGCGAGAACCCATCCCGCCAGGGCCCGCTGCCCGCCAGGACCTCGTCCTTCAGGCGCCGCCGTGCGCTGATCTCCGCTTCCAGGCCTGCGAGTTCGGCCTCCAGCTCCGGGTCCGGCTCCTGGGGGGGCAACTCGGCGCGGAGTTCCTCGAGTTCCTGTTCTTCGCCCTCGACGCTGGCTGCAAGGGCGTCCGCACGCTCTTCCAGTCGCTGGTTCTGCCACCACTGAGCCAGGCTCACGCCCGCCAGGCCCGTCACCACGACCATCAGCCACACCGGCAGCAGCCCGGGCGCGAGCCAGTCGCGACGCCGTCGCAGGGGCTGATACAGATTGATCTCCTGTCTCATTCCGTTCCCCCTTGACCGCGCCGCAATGCCGCGCCCACCGCGAGGGCGACGCGCCGCTGCCGCGCCGGCGCCAGCGGCTCCTCGTCTCCCAGCAGATCGGCGACATCCAGCAGCCGCACCGGGACACCAAGCTCCGCATTGAGCTGGTCCACCAGAAGCCCGCTCTCGAACTCGGCCAGAGGCAGCACGCCAATGACACCGGGCGGCGCCCCGTAGAGCTGACTGTCGTAATAATCCAGGGAACGCTGCAGCTCCAGGGCCAGGCGCTCACCCACCTGGTGACTGTCGGCACGCAGGTGTACAGCCCCCATCTCCAGGCCACGAGCGAGATAAAGCGTGTCGTTGCGCGTGATCGTCAGCAGGCCATCGTCCTCGTCCACGCCCAGAACAGCCACGCCACCGCCCTGTTCGGGAATGCGGGCGGCCAGGTTGCGGAGGGCCATTTCGGGGATATCCACGGCCGCCACGCGCAGTCCGGCCTCAGCCACCATGGCGTTCAGGCGCTCGACCTCCTGGCGCCTCGCAGCGACGCCATAGACCATGGATTCCCGCCGACTGGGGCCCTGCGGGACGGCGATGGTGTCAATGACGGCGTCTTCCAGGGATACGCTGATCAGATCCTTGACACGCCAGCGGACCGCTGCGGCCAGCTCCTCGTCCGGCACAGCCGGCGCCTGGAGCTGCTGGATCTCATAGCGCCCGCGGGGCAGGACGCAGACGGTGGGACGTCGGCGCAGGCCATGGTCGTGAACGGCTCCGCGCAGGGCCTCGATGGTGCCCTCTTCGTCATCGGCTGGCCGGAACTCCGCGGTGGCGAGTCCGCCGTTCGGGCCGAGGGCGGCGACACCAACACCCTGCTCGCTGAACCACACGCCCACGTAATGGCCCTCGCGAGGTCGGCGGCGCAGACGGGGCAGGAGGCTAACCAGGGTGCACCTCGTTGGGTTCCATTGGCCTTCCTGGCTCGTATTTCAGGAATTTATGTAGCCGGATGGTATCCAACGGGGCCACCCCCTACAAGCGACATGCTCGCAAAGCGCCCGGTCGTGATCTAGCCTTCAGGGTTTGTCCAGTCGGAGTCGAGCAAACTGCGCGCGATCCGGTTCGTCGTTGCGGTGGCGTCCGTGGCATAGTATTCGCGACTTCGCCGGGGGATACGCAGGCCGCTGTTACGCTCATGACACAACCTCAGGAAGCCACTCAAGCCATGCTCGCTCGCGTCCTCCGCGAGGAACGACCTCAAAGCTACGTGGTTCTGGGCGATCCCGATCCACTGGATCCAGCGCCGGACGAAGTCGCGGCCGAAAGCGTGCCCCACCCTGGCCACTACCCCTTGAGCGAGGCCGTGGCGACGCTGCCAAGCCTGGGGCGTCAGGACCTGGTTCTTGTGGCCGGGTTGCAGTCGGTGCCGCGTGCCGACGGGGAGATTCTCTTGTCCCGACTCCGTGATCTGTACGCGCGGCGTGTCCTGGCGACCGTCGTGCTGGGTGGCGACTGGCAGCGCAACGACTTGACCGCTTTCGGCTTCACGCAGCTCGCCCGGATCGACGAACGCCTCGGGACCCTGTTCGGCTTCGACATCGCCACGTACAAGACCACGCCGGACTGGTTGAACCCGCGTTACTGGGCCAATCCGGAGATGTGGGACAAATACCGCTGGTGAATCCGCCGGAGCGGGTCGGCGTGGGCGCTTGCTCAGGCAACCAGGGCGTGAGCCCGGTCCCGCACCCAGTCACGGATGCCACGCGCCACGTCGGCCCACCCCCTCTCCAGCATCATGGCGTGCGCCATGCCCTCATACACGCGGTGTTCCGCGCCGTAGGCGCGGGCCGTGCGACGCGTCTCGTTGGCAGAGAACAGCGCGTCGCGGCCGGCACCGAGTACCAGCATGGGCGGCAAATCCATGCGCCAGGGACGCGGCAGATCCGTCACGGTCATATCCATGAGGGCCCTCTGGGATTCCTGCTGCATGCGCGCACCGTAGCGGTCACGCAACTCCGGATCGAGATCGTCCGAGAAGACGGCTCGCCCGGCGTTCTCCGTATCCACGAGATCCCGTGCCCCGGCCTGGACCATGGCGATCTGGCTAAACAGGATGGGATCAGAGGCCATCAGGCGCGTCATCGATGGCCCAAGCCCGGCCGGAGGAACCGTTGCCATGAGGACGGCGGCCGGCAACGGGTATTGCTCCAGGTACTTCTGAATGACCATGCCGCCCATGGAGTGTCCCACCAGGACCGGTGGCGCCGGCAGGTTATCGACGACACGGCGCACGTCGCGAACATAATCGCGCAGGCCGGCCTGGTGCAGGGCGCCGGCACCGTCGCTGTTACCATGGCCACGCAGGCTCACCGCGTAGGCGTCAAAGCCCTGGCGCGCGAACCAGCCTAGAAAGTGCTCCTGCCAGCACCAGGCGGCCGTGTACGCGCCGTGGATGAAAAGCAACGGTGGCGCGTCGCGAGTGGCCTGCGACTCGGGCGGGACATGCAGAACCTCCAGACCGGGCTCACAAGTAGCCGCGCCAAAGAACCAGTCAGGCCATAGCAACATGATCGCACCCGCTCCCGCTGTCATGAATCGTCCGGACCCCACGCGGCCCGCCAACGAAAGCCCGTTATTGTGCGCCAGCGTCGGGCTGCGGTACAGCCCGGCCGCCCCGCTGAGTGCGGCCCGGCTGATCGACAGACAGACCAGCAAGCCGGTAGGCTCGGCCCGAGTACTCGCGGTGCCAGCGCCCTTCGAATCCGGGTCACCGTGCCGGGATCAAAACCGCGCCGACATGGTCCAACTGCCACAAGATAATGCGGTGAACGCACCCGTCCAACAAAACAGGTAACGGCATGCACAACGATTGGGGCCAACGAATCACGCTCGCACTTGCGGCACTGGTGCTTACCGGCACTCTGGGCTGCAGCTGGGCGGCTCAGGACGAGGAGACCGCCCAGCCGGCCATCGACCCGGTTGAGCCGAGTGAGACACACCCGCGCAAAGCCCGCGTGATCGGGCAACTGCTCGCCAATCAGCATTTCCGGGACCGGCAGATCAACGATGAACTCTCCGCCGAGGTCCTCGACGCCTACCTCGAAGCGCTGGACCCGGATCGGTATTACTTCACGCAGGAGGATATCCGCGAGTTCCGTACCTACGACGATGAGCTCGACGACATGCTGCGCGAAGGGGATCTGGAACTGCCCTTTACCATTTTCCAGCGCCTCCAGGAGCGCGCCCTCGGTCGCGCCACCTTCGCCCAAAAGGTCCTGGATAACGGGCTGGACCTGGATACGGAAGCCACCTTCGACCTCGACCGCCGGGAAGCGGAGTGGGTGGCTGATGACGCCGAACTCGACGCGCTGTGGCGCAATCGCATCCGCAACGATGCCCTGACCATGCTCCTCGGCGAAGAGGACGAGGACCAGACCATGGACTTGCTCCGCAGCCGCTACGACAACGTGGCCGAGAACATGGAGCGGCGGAGCGCCGAGGAGATCTTCGAGAGCTATATGGGCGCATGGGCGCGCTCGTTCGATCCGCACACCACGTACCTCTCGCCCCGCAACTCCGAGGATTTCGATATCCAGATGGAGCTCTCGCTGGAGGGCATCGGGGCCATGCTGCGCAACGAGCGCGACTTCACGGAAATCGTGGAACTCGTCCCCGGCGGTCCGGCGGATCAAAGCGGGCAGCTTTCGCCGGGCGACCGGATCATCGGTGTCGGCCAGGAAGGCGAAGACATGCAGG
>JAWOFB010000111.1:0-8297 GCA_046482445.1 Ectothiorhodospiraceae bacterium
TGATGGCTCAGGGATTCGTCCCGCCCGGCCGTGCGCAGCCGTTCCACCACCGTCTTCACGTCCTGCACCCGCGAGCGCTCGGCCACCAGGACGGCGTCGGCCGTCTCCACAATGACGGTGTCGTGCATGCCCACAGCGGCCACTAGCCGGTGCTCGGCGCGAATGTAGCTGTCGCGACTGTCCTCGACGACAACGTCCCCGCGCGTGACGTTACCGGCCGTATCCGCCGGGCTCACCGCCTGCAGGGCCGCCCAGGAGCCGAGATCGCTCCAGCCCGGGTCCATGGCCACCACCATGGCCTCGGTTGTGCGCTCCATCTGCTGGGCCCATTACAGGACCAGCCCCGTCCAGAACAGCGCCGCGAAGGCGATCACAAGGGCCCCGCCAAGCCCGCGGATGGCGGCATCCGGTAGCGACTCCAGCCGCAGCCAGCGATCCAGTCGCGCCGGGGCACCGCGGGTCATCCCCGGCCAGTGCTGCGCCCCCAGGCGACAGATGAACGCGAACGCCAGATAGGCCCCGCCGGCGCTGACAAGGCCCAGCCCCATGCCACGCAAGGCCGGTGCGATATCCCCGGACGGCGCCTCCAGCCAAACGGCCAGGGGCCAGCCCAGCAGCAGCCCCACGAACAGGGCCACCAGGTACAGCAGGACGTAGATGAGCGCCTGTGCCAGCGTGGCCGTGAACGCCAGCACCAGGCCACCCGGCGGAATCCGGCGCAGCAAAAGGACCACGCCACCGAGCAACAACAGCGAGGCGGTTGCCAGTTCCCGCAGCAGCCCGGTCACCGGACCGAGGGTCTGCAACCACTGCATGGCAGTGTCATCGAAGGTCCGGGGCACCAGCAGCACCAGCGCCGCGAAGACCAGGGCCGCCGCGGCGAACGGCCAAACCCGGGCCAGGCTGGAACGCAAAAACCCGAACGGCCGCAGGCGCAGAATCTCCGGCGTTGTCAGCATGGGGTCTCTCCCGGCGGCGGATCAGCGTTTGCGAGTATGCATGCCGGTCGCCATTTGCGCCAAGCCGCGGGCCCTCGCCACGCGCAGGCACGCGCATGTAGCCTGCCGGCCATGACGCAATCGCAGTCCCTTCCCATCGACGAGCTGGAGGTGCCCTTTACGCGGGCGCTGGACGCCGGCCACGTGGTTGTCACCGCCGCCACGGGCACGGGCAAGTCCCGGCGGCTGCCCGTCTGGGCAGCGGCGGCCGCCGGGCCGACCCTGGTCGTGGAACCGCGACGGGTGGCCGCCACCAGCCTGGCCAACCGGGTGGCGGCGGATTGCGGCGGCGAGCCGGGTGACCACGTGGGCTACGCGGTGCGCCTGGACGCCCGCCACGGGCACGAGACACAGATCCTGTTCGCCACGCCCGGCGTGGCCCTGCGGTGGCTGGGTGACAACGGCCTGGCGGGCTTTCGCAGCATCATCCTGGACGAGTTTCACGAACGGCGCTGGGATACGGACCTGCTGTTGGCACTGCTCGCCGCCGCGGAACGCCATCAGCTGGTCCTGACCTCCGCCACGCTGGACGGTGAACGCCTGGCGCGCCACCTGGACGCACGGCTCCTGGATGCCCCCGGCCAGGGCCATCCCGTCACCGTGGAACACCGGGCAGCCGACCCGCGGGAGATGCCGAGCAGCCGCGATCTGGACAAGCGCATGGCGGACGCCATCCGCGATGCGCGCCACCGGACGGACGGCGATGTCCTGGCCTTCCTGCCCGGCCGCGGCGAGATCGCCGCCACGGCGAAGCGGCTGAGCGCCGACGCCATCGAGCCGATCCAGCTCCACGGCAGCGCCTCGGTCACCGACCAGCGGCGGGCCCTGGAACCCGGCAAGGAACCGCGCGTCGTTCTGGCGACGAACGTCGCCGAATCCGCGCTCACCGTGCCCGGCGTCACCGCCGTTGTGGACAGCGGCCTGGAGCGGCGCACGGGGCAGCGCAACGGCCGCACGGTCCTGGCGTTGCAGGCAATCTCCCGGGCCAGTGCCGATCAGCGCCGGGGCCGCGCCGGGCGCACCCAGCCGGGGCTGTGCCTGCGGTTGTGGGGCGACAACGCGCCTCTGGCAGCGGTCACCCCGCCGGAGACCCAGCGCGAGGATCTCACCGAGATGGCGCTCGCCGCCGCCGTTGCCGGTACGCCGGCCCGCGAGCTGACCTTTGCCGATCCACCGCGCGGCGAGAGCCTCAGCCGCGCCGAGGCGTTTTTACAGCAACTGGGCGCCCTGGAACCCGGCGGCGTGGCAAGCGAGCGGGGTCGGGAGTTGTTCGCACTGCCGGTGGACATCCTGCTTGCCGCCGTGGTGGTGGCCATGCCTGATCCAGCCACGCGCGGCTTCATGGCCGATCTCGCCGCGGCGTTGACCACGGCGCCGGGACTTTCGCGCTTGAGCGATGACGCCGACGAGCGCACCGCTCTGGCCGAGGCGCTGGGGGCGCGCTGCGACGCGACCCTGCTGGTCGCCACCCTGCGTGGCGTGGACTTGCCGGGAGTGCGTTTGAGTAGCCGCCGTGACCGGGATGAGGCGCAGCGACTCGCCGAGCGCCTGCGATCGCACCTTGGACTCGACGCCATCCCGGGTGATCTGGACGCGTCGATGGCGCGACGCGCGGTGGCGGCCGCGGCCGCACAGGTCCCGCAACACGTCTTCGTGCGCCGGGAGCGGCGACGGCAGACCCTGGCGAACGGGGTCAGCGAGCTACAGCCCGGGCGCGCGAGCCTGTTCGGCGCCGAGGACGAGGCCGCGCTGGTGCTGGCGGACCACAGCGTCCCCGGACGTGGCACCCGGGAGACCGTGACGGTGGCCACCTGTATGGCGCCGCTCGACACGGCAACCCTGATCGAGACCGGCATCGCCAACGCAACCCTGGCCGAGCCGGAGCTGCGGGATGGGCACTTGCAGTGCCGGCGCTCCTGGCACTACGCCGGGCGCACCCTGGCGACGGAGCACGTCGAGCCCGCGGGCCCGGATGCCCGCGAGGCAGCCGTCCACCTGATTCTGGCGGACCGGCTGCTAGCGCCTGCGGGCTCGCGGCTTTGCGACGATATCGCTGCCTGGTCGCTGTACCAGGCCCTGTATGGCGGCGAAGACCCCGTGCCCGAGCCCGCGGACTGGCTCTGGGAGCGCCTGGCGACACTCGGCGTCGAGAGCAGTGACGATTTGCAGCTCGTCGAGCCTGACGATCTGCGCTTCCGGGGGATTCCCGACTGGGAGCGGGCCCGCTTCGACGAGCGCTACCCCCGCTACTGGCAACTGCCCGGTGTCGAGCTCCACGTCCACTACGATGTCCGCCGTCGCCGCGTGACCGTGGAGCCAGCAGGTCGCGCCGAGCGCCAGCCCAAGCGCTGGGAACTCCCGGCCTGGTCGGGCTGGCGGGTCTATTACCGCCGTGCCAGCCGCGAGGTGGAGATTCGCTGACGCGCAGTTTGACTAACCTTTAAGGAAATAAAGCCAGGTCTCAGCCTCAAGGTGCGGCTTGCCGGCAAGACGCGCGAGCGCAGGCGGGCAGTGATTCGCACGTCAAGGGAGCGCAACGCCGACGGCGAGCCGCACCTTGAGGCCCTTCGGGTGGTGATGGACGCCGCTGTGGACCGCAAAGCTCGTCGCTTCGGTAGCGTCACTACACCGCCCTCCTCGCGCCTTGCCACAGCGGCGCCATCACCACTGAGGCCTGGCTTGACTTCCTTAAAGGGTAGTAAGAACCACGGGCACGGGTTCTTGTGACTCATTGCACTGTCGCGGCATCAGCACCTGTGGGATTCTATTGCTCGATCAGTCACCACATCGAGGTTGCAGGTTCATGGCATGCCCGGGCTGCGAGATCATTCCCACCCTGCAAAACGCTGGCAAGCTTTACATCGCCCCACGCCTGGATCACACACGGGCCAAAGTGCACCGCCAACTCAACCAAGCGGGCTGGACGGTCTCCCGCGAGGAAGGCGAGGTCCTGGCGATCACCATCAACGAGGGCCAGACCGGCGCGCTGCTGGATGATCTGTCGTTGATGCTCTCGCGCCCGGAACTGGACAACTGCCCGTCCCTTCTGCTCCCCTCCGAGGCGCGCTTCGGCCTGCATCAGTTGCGCGCCATGGAGCCCCTGGGCGTGCTGGTGGCCCGCCAGGAGAACAGCTGGCTGGGCGATCTGTTGCGCGAGGAGCGGCTGCAGATGCACTTCCAGCCCATTCTGCATGCCGATTCCGGCACCGAGGTGTTCGCCTACGAGGCCCTGGCGCGGGGGATCGCCCGCGACGGCAGCACCATCAGTCCGGGTCAGATGTTCCCGGCCGCGCGCGCGGCCGAGCTCATGTATCACATCGACCGGGCCGCGCGCGTCGCCGCCATCCGCCAGGCCCACGAGCACGGCATCAGCGAGAACGTGTTCATCAATTTCAACCCCACCTCGCTCTACGATCCGGTTTTTTGCCTGCGCACGACGTTCGACGAGGTCGAGCGTCTCGGCACCTCACCGGAGCACTACGTCTTCGAGGTAGTAGAAACGGATCTCATCGAGGAACCGGCGCACCTGGACGCCATCCTCCAGGAGTACCGGCGCCACGGCTTCCGCGTCGCACTGGACGACCTGGGGGCCGGCTATGGCTCGCTGGATCTCATGCAGAAGCTGCGCCCGGATTTCGTCAAGCTGGATCGCGAGCTGGTCGACGGGGTCAGCAACGACGAGTACTTGGCGTCGATTACCTCCCGACTCATCGATATGGCCCGCAGCCTGGGGGTCAAGGTCATTGCCGAGGGGATCGAGACGCGCGCCGACTGGGCGTGGCTGCAGGGGCACTCCGTGGATCTGGTGCAGGGTTTTTACTTTGCGCGCCCGGCCGCCACCCCGCCTCGCATCAAGGAGTTGCCGTAGGCAACGGCGGGTTTGTATGCGATTAAAAAAGGCCGCTGTCCATCCGGACAGCGGCCTTTTTCGTCAAGGCGCCTGAGCGCCCGCCGGAACCGATTTTAGCCGGTCTTGGCGGTGGACTTGGCGGCCTTCTGCGCCTTCTCGGCGTTTTCCTGGGTGAGCTTCTGCGCCTTTTCGGCGAACTGGCGGTTCAGCTCCACCACCTTCTCGGCATCACCCTTGACGCGCTCGCCGAGCTCCTTGGCGACTTCCTGCTGACCCTGCACGTAGCTCTGCACGTCCTGGGGCTGCTTGATATCCAGGGCGGCACGGGCCTGGCGCATGCCCAGGTCCGTATAGGCCTTGGCCGCTTCCACCTGGGTATTCACCAGCGCTTCCGCGTGGTTAATGCCCAGATCAGCGAATGCGCGCGCCGGCTGCGCAAAGAACTTTTCCATCTGCTCGTTGAACTGATTGATCGTCGGATTCGTCATGGTCGGAACCTCCTTCATTGAGACGACTGGCAGGATCCGAAACCGTTTCCGATCCTGTTGCGGTGCAATATACCAGCGCTTTTTGTGCAATGCAACATCTCTGTGGCTAAGTCACAACGCCGCGACACTGCCACGCTCAGCTCGCCAGGAGCTCGCGCCACCGCGGCAGTAGCTGGGGCGCCAGCCAGTCGTCCACGGAGGGACTCGGGGGCAATCCGCCCTGCAGCCAGGCATCCAGGCGCGCGACCAGCGCTGCCCTATCACCCGCTGGATACCGGTAGTCGGGCGGGTATTGCTCGGGATAGCACAGGGCGTCCGGTACCAGCGGGCGCGCGCCGGCGCTGCAGGCCTCCAGCACCGCCAGACCCTGGAACTCGTGGATGGCCGTGCTCACGACGATGCCGGCCTGGCCCACCAGCGCACGGTAGTCCGTGTCACTCACGCGCCCATCGGCAACGATACGCCCGGGGACCAGGCGCCGGATGCGCTCCAGCGGCTCCGGCGTGGCCTTAGGCCGCGGGCCCAGCAGGGCCAGCCGGAAATCCACGTCGCGCTCGGCCAGGCGCTCCACGGCATCGGCAAACACCTCCGGGGCCTTGTCGTATTCCCAGCGGTGGTTCCAGAGGATCAGTCCGGGATCACGTTCCCTGGGCGCAACCGGCGTGACCGGCACCGGCAGGACCTGGCAGCGGGGCGCCAGGCGCTCGCGGATCCCGGTGGGGACGGCATCCGGCATGCGCCGCAGGAGCGCATCGACACCGTCGAGAAACGAGTCCCGGTTGAACGCGGAGTTGAACACCAGCCGCTCGGCGGCGAGGGCACCGTAGAGCTGAACAATCTGCGGCTCCACGGAGCGCACCTGACGCGGGCTCACCGGGTAGGCGAACTGGTTCTCGTGGAAGTAATAATCCA
Organism: Ectothiorhodospiraceae bacterium; assembly: GCA_046482445.1. Taxonomy (GTDB): domain Bacteria; phylum Pseudomonadota; class Gammaproteobacteria; order Nitrococcales; family Aquisalimonadaceae; genus Aquisalimonas. The sequence goes on from JAWOFB010000111.1 coordinate 6,249, forward strand.
CGGGCACGCCCGCCAGCCGGGGGTGGAGGCCGCGCAGCGTTGCCATGTCCACCATGGCGGTGGCCAGGATGCGATCCGGGGGATCTGCGGGCAGATCATCCAGCCACGACAGCGGATTGCCACGGATGCGCCAGCGAAAGTGGCGCCCCGGTAGTTCACGGACACGCCAGTCGACCTCGGGCATATTGGCGACCAGCCAGTCCGCCCAGGCCGAATGGCTGTCAGCGCGGTAAGCGGACAGCAGCCAGATCACGGATAGCGATCACCGAGCGCCGGACCATTGGCACCGGCGCCGTTGGGCCGCCCGCCATGAACGCCGTTTGCGCACCATCGGGCACGGCTGCCATGGCCATGAGGCATGATTCTGTCGCCCTTGAACAAAGCCCCCGGGCTCCAGCCCGGGGGCGATTACCACTGACACGTGAGCGGATTCCCGCGAGGGGTCAGTCACGATCCGTCTGGTGCGCATCCTGCGCAAACCCGCCGGCGGGCGCAAGGTAGCGCCCCCGGGCGGTCATTCCTGGGGCACCGTTCCCTCGCCCCCGCGACCGAAGTACTCCCGCGTGACCGCGAACACCGTGCCCGACAGGGCCAGGAGCGCAATCAGGTTGGGGATCGCCATGAGGGCATTGAGCACGTCGGCGATGAGCCAGACCAGGTTGAGATTGGCCACCGCGCCCACGAACAGCAGGACCACCCAGACGTAGCGGTACGGCATGATCACGCGCACGCCGAAGAGATACTCGGCACAGCGCTCGCCGTAGTAGCTCCAGGCGACAATCGTGGTAAAGGCGAACAGGATCAACCCGAACGTGACGATCCAGTTGCCGCCGGGCACCCCCGTACCAAACGCCTCGGCGGTGAGCGTGGCCCCGGTCTCCCCGGTTTCCCACACCCCGGTGAGCACGATGACGAGTGCCGTCATGGTGCACACGATGATGGTATCGATGAACGTGCCGAGCATGGCCACCGTCCCCTGGCGCACCGGGTTACTAGTGCGCGCCGCCGCGTGGGCGATGGGTGCCGAGCCCAGCCCGGCCTCATTGGAGAAGATGCCGCGCGCGACGCCGAAGCGAAGGGCCGCCCAGACCGCTGCCCCGGCGAAGCCGCCCGTTGCCGCCGTGCCCGTGAACGCGTCGGTGACGATCTGCGCCAGGGCGCCGGGGACGTCAACAATGTTCCAGAGGATGACAACCAGCGCGCCCAGGATATAGACCACCGCCATGAACGGCACCAGCCGCTCGGCGACCATGGCGATCCGCCGAATCCCACCGACGATCACCATGAACACCAGCGCCGCGAGCACAATCCCGGTCAGCCAGACCGGGACCGCCAGGTTGGACTCCATGACGTCGGCCACGGCGTTGGACTGCACGGTATTGCCGATGCCGAAGGCAGCGACCATGGCAAAGGCGGCGAACACGCCGCCGAGCCAATGCCACCGCGAGCCCAAGCCGTTCTTGATGTAGTACATGGGGCCGCCAACGTAGCGCCCCTCTTCGTCCACTTCGCGGTAGCGCACGGCCAGCACCGCCTCGGCGTACTTGGTCGCCATGCCGACCAGGGCCGTGATCCACATCCAGAACACGGCACCCGGGCCGCCCAGGGCGATAGCCGTCGCCACCCCGCCGATATTACCGGTGCCGATGGTCGCCGACAGTGCCGTGGACAAGGCCTGAAACGGGGTAATCTCACCCTTGTCGCCGGCCCGCGCAGTCCGCCCGGCCGCCAGTTGCCGGAAGCCGTAGCCAATCCGGCGGATGGGCATGCCCCTGAGCCCGATGGTCAGAAACAGCCCCGTGCCCAGCAGCAAAACCAGCATCAGCGGCCCCCAGACAATGCCGCTGACCGTCTCAAGAAACGCAGTCACCTGTTCCATCGCGTGTCCCCCATGGTTTCTTCACTCCGGGGTCACGGGCCCTGAACCAAGCGGTCCACCCGGGTTCGTGACGCCCCCTCCCGGTGCATGACTGCGCCTTTGTGGGACCGCTGCGGACCGTACCCCTGGCCCTGGCACCCACGCCGGCCGCCTTGCGCCCGTAGTGTAGC
>JAWOFB010000142.1:0-2864 GCA_046482445.1 Ectothiorhodospiraceae bacterium
CCGATGCCGCGGCCCAGTCCCTGCGGGTCGGTGAACAGTCGCGCCAGCGTCGCCGGTGTCAGCCAGTCGCCGCGTTCGAGCCCGGTAATGGCGAGCACTTCGTCCAGGCGATGGGCGATGCGTTCGTCCAGCGGCCGTGCCAGCGCATGGATCGACGCAATCAGCAGGGTGCGTTCGGCGCAGGCAGGCACCACGGGCTCGTCTGCCCGGGGCGCCTTGACCAGTCGGGCCCGTGCGCCGTCGGCCTTGACCGCGGTGAGGTCGAACTGGCCATCGGTGTGGATGGCCCGGATGGTGGTATCGGACACGCCGGCGAGGCGGCCCGCCTTGTCCGACGCTTGTGCGTAGAGAACGGGTGCCGGCGCGGTGGGGACGGTGGCGCGCAAGCCCTCCTCATCGTCCACCAGAACCGTGGCGCGCAGCCGCGGCGGCGGTTGATACGTGAAAACCGTGGTGGTCATGGCCGCCCGGCCGTCGTGGTTCTCCAGGAGGTGGTAGAGCAGTGTCTTCTTGCCGCCGGCCCCGACGGCACAAATGATGCCGTTGTCGGCGCCCAGGGCGGTCGCCAGGGTCGCATCAGTCATGACCTGCCTCCGGGATCGCGAGCGCCGTCACGCACAGGATGCGTGGCAGAAAACCCGCGACCAGTTGCCAGTGGGCACCGCGGTCGGGACTGGCGAACAGGTGCCCCCCGGAGGTCCCCAAGTAGACGCCGCACTCCGGCAGGTCATCCACGGCGAGTGCCTCGCGGAGGACCGAGACGTAGGCGTGTTCCTGGGGCAGTCCGCGGGTCAGGGCCTGCCAGCTGCGGCCGCCGTTGTCGGTGCGGAATACCCGCAGCCGGCCCTCGGCCGCCGTGCGCAGGTGATTGCTGTCGATGGGAACGGTGTAGAGCGTATCCGGTGCGGCGGCCTCCGAGGCCAGCGCGTAGCCAAAACCGCTGGGCAAACCGGGTGTGATCGCCTGCCAGTGTCCGCCGCCATCGTCGCTTCGGAACACGCCTTGGTAACACTGGCGATAGAGCCGTTGCGGGTCGGCGGGATGCATGAGCAGCTTGTGGATGTTGTGCCCGGCTTCCGGCGCCTGCTGCGGCAGGTGCGCGGCCGGGATGCCGTTGTTGATGGGCTGCCAATGGGTCCCGCCGTCGTCACTGCGGTAGGCACCGCCGGCGGAGACAGCCGTGACAAGCCGTTGCGGATCACGCGCCGCCACCTGGGTGGAATGGACGAAAAAACCACCCTTGGCCGGCTCCCATGCCGTGCGGGTCGGGTGGTGGTTGAGCCCGTCGACCCCGGCCCAGCTGGCCCCGGCATCGTGGCTGACGAACAGCCCTGCCGGGTCGATCCCTGCGTACAGCGTCCCCGGCTCGCGGCCCGGCGCCAGATGCCAGACGTGGCGCAGAGCGGTGTCGTGCTCGCCCAGGGGGTGTCGCGGGGCCACGGGCAGGGACTGCCAGCGATGGCCGGCGTCCGCGCTTGTATAAACGTGCGCGCCCCAGATGAGATGATTGGCCGCCGCGAAGCCGCGCTCCGGCTGGCGCGGATCAAGCCAGGCGTGGGAGATCTCGTAGCCCGCGATCAGAGGGCCCTGGATTTGCCAGTGTCGGCGCGCATGATCGCTGATACAACGAAACAGGCCCTTCTGGGTGCCCACGAGCAGGATGACGCGGGTGCCGGGATTGCTGGCCATGCGCGCGGAGGTCTCCTCGCTTACGGATGGTTGCGCTGAACGCGGTTGGTCAGCCGAGATTGGGCGTCTATTGCATCATGGAATATCGCCCGCCGCGATGGTGCGGCTGTGTCGCCCGGGGGACTGTGCCCGCCGGGCACGGCTCAACCCGCCGGTTCGATGTGCGGTACGCTCCCTCGTATGAGCCGAGTGCACGTGCATGAGCGTCTGCGGCAGAAGCTGATGGAGCGGGCGCGGGCGGCCAAGCCGGAGGAAGCCTGCGGGCTGTTACTGGGTCGGGATGGCCGCGTCGTGGACGTGGTGCAGCTCGCCAACGACGCCGCCGTGCCGGCCAGTGAGTACACCTTGGACCCGCTCGCTTATATGCGAGCCGAGCGTGCCGCCGAGCGGCGGGGCCTGGCCGTCGTCGGGGTCTGGCACAGTCATCCCTGCGGCCGCGCGGTGCCCTCGGAGACGGATCGGGAAGCAGCCTGGCCGAATTGGGTCTATATCATTGTCGGCCATCCCGTTGATGGGTCCTGTGAGGTGCGGGCCTGGCGGCTGACGGGCTCCGTATTCGCCGAGGAGGAACTGGTTGAGTAACGACGAACTCCCCGAGGTCACCGTGCGTGTGCCGCCGCCGCTGCGGGTGCATGCCGGTGACGCGGCCGAGCTGGTCGCCGCGGGGGCGACAGTGGGGGAGGCACTGGCTCATCGGGTTCATGAACCTGCTCTCTCAATTCCTCTGCTTCCCTCGTTTCCTGGTGATGGGCAGGACTGTGGATGACCTCGAGCTGATCCGGATCAGGCACAATGCCCCGGTTGTTCATGATCCATGTGTCGCATTCATCGTGGGCTCCCAGGTAGAGGAAAATGAATCGGCCCTCTTTCTTGATAAACACAAGGCGGTACCCGCTGCCCAGATCGAACTTGCCTCCATTCTGCAGCCTGGCTTCCCCGTAATGAGTCAGCTTGCTGCCCAGCCACGGCGTTATCTGCTCCTCTGCCGCCACCAGATGGATGATGTTCCAGGCCTGATCAGCCGCGTCCTGGGCTTTGCCCCCGGCCTGGGTCCTTTTGTGCAGCTTCTTGCGAAACCGGTCCGAGTCGAAAATGTATGCAGGCATAGTCATTCCATGTTCTGTACTGCTGTGCATAGCTCAGCCAGGAGTTCTTGCTGATTGAGTCCGTATTTG
>JAWOFB010000186.1:0-9447 GCA_046482445.1 Ectothiorhodospiraceae bacterium
CGATGCCGCCTCCACCCTGCGCATGGCCGATGACAGCATCATTGTCCTCGACCCGGTGAACGATGACGTCATCCGCCAGGGCCTGCACGACGGCGTGCGGACCTACGTGGGCGGCAACTGCACGGTCAGCCTCATGCTCATGGGCATTGGCGGCCTGCTGCGCCAGGGGCTGGTGGAGTGGATCAGCCCCATGACCTACCAGGCCGCCTCCGGCGCCGGGGCCCAGAACATGCGCGAACTCATCGCCCAGATGGGCTACCTGCGCGACGCCGTGGCGGACGAGCTCGCCGACCCGGCCAGCGCCATCCTGGAGCTGGATCGCAAGGTCACCGACGCGCTGCGCAGCGACGGCTACCCCAGCGACCACTTCGGCCACCCGCTGGCCGGCAGCCTTCTGCCGTGGCTGGATAGCAAGCTGGACAACGGCCAGAGCAAGGAGGAGTGGAAGGCCGGCGTGGAGACCAACAAGATCCTGAGCCGGTCGCACAACCCCATCCCGATTGACGGCATCTGTGTGCGCGTCGGGGCCATGCGCTCCCACGCCCAGGCACTGACCATCAAGCTCAGCCGGGATGTGCCGCTGGACGAGATCCACACCATTATTAACGAGTCCAGTCCGTGGGCACGCGTGATTCCCAACGACAAGGAGCCGACGCTGCGCGAGCTCACCCCGGCGGCGGTGACGGGCACGCTGGATGTGCCCGTGGGGCGCCTGCGCAAGCTGGCCATGGGCAACGACTACCTGGCCGCCTACACGGTGGGCGACCAGCTGCTCTGGGGTGCGGCGGAGCCGCTGCGCCGGATGCTGCGCATCCTGCGGGAGGGCTAGTGACTGCAATTCGTTCTCGTCAATCGTACGAATTGCAGTTACAGGACACTCGACGCCGTCGTGCCCGTCCGTGGCGGGGCACGGCGGTTTGAAATCACCGTCCCTGGCGGATAATGTGCAGCAGTAATGAAACGCTGGATAACCGGCGCCGGGCGTTGGTCGATGTAGCGCGTTCAGCGGTGACGAAGACGCGGTCACTGGAACGCCGCTGAGTTCGCTCCGATTGCCAGCGCGCTCAACAGGCTGGAGGGCTGCGCGGTTATGCAGGTTTCAATCAAGGCGTCTCCCGATCGTCGCGCCGGCACGTCGCGTCTGTCGGGCAGGCAGCCGGGCCGTCGGGCACCATAAAAATACAACGAAACGGGCTGGACGATCCGTCCCCGGGACGCGATCAAGCGGCTCTTGGAAAAGGGAAAACCATGGCTCGCAGACTGGTTCGCATAGGTGTCGCATCCACCGCCTTCATGCCTTCGGTGGTCATGGCGCTGGGCCTCGGGGCGCTGGAGAGCGAGTCGGCGCTCAATCAACCGTTGCAGGCCCGCATTCCGCTGCAATCGGCCAGCGCCCAGGAAATCGAAACGCTCGAGGTGCAGCTGGCGTCGCAGGAGGCGTTCGAGCGTGTGGGCCTGGATCGCCCGTTCTCCCTGTCCGATCTCGAGTTCGATGTGGTCACCGACGGGCCGGACGCGCCCTACATTGAGGTCACCACATCCGACTCCGTGCGCGAGCCGTTCCTGGCATTCCTGATCGAGCTGGACTGGTCCGGTGGCCGGCTGCTGCGCGAGTACACGCTGCTCTTGGACCCGCCCGTGCGCGATGGCGACCAGCCGGATACCACGGTGGCCGAGGGGCGGGAGCCGGATGCGGCAGAGCCTGAAGCCGATGACGGCGACGATGCCGAGGGCCAAACCAGTGGTCGTTCGGCATCGGCCGAACCCAGCGGCCAGCGCCCCGACGAAATCCGTGTTCAGGATGACGACACGCTCTGGGATCTGGCCGAGGAGGCCCGCGAGGGGGATGTCTCCGTTCACCAGATGATGATGGCCATGCTCGAGGCCAACCCGGACGCCTTCCGGGACGACAACGTCAACAATCTCCAGGCCGGTTCCGTCCTGCGCGTGCCCGACGAGGAGCAGGTGCGTGCGCTGACGGCCAGCGAGGCCCGGGAGCGTTTCGCGAGCCAGATGGAGGCCTGGCGTAGCGGGCGCAGTCCCGAACCGGAGCAGCCGGATGAAGAGGCCGTGGCCGAGGAAGACGGCGACGGCGAGGGCGAAGGGCAGGACGACGGGCGCCTGGAGATCGCGGCGGCCGGCGAGTCCGGCGGCGAAGACGCCACCGCCTCGCTGACGGACGAGGATCTGGAGCCGAACCGTGAGAACGTCGAGCGACTGCAGTCCGAGTTGAAGACCCTGCGCGAGAGCGAGGCGCAACTCGAGTCCCAGAACGAGGAACTTGAGCAGAAGACCGAAGACCTTCTGGACCGGGTCCGGGCGCTGGAGAACACCATCGACCTGCAAGTGGAGCGTGGTGTCCCGGGCGTGACCGGTGCGGGGGACGATGACGAGACCGAGGCAACGGACGACACCGCTTCGGATTCCGCGGACGAGGCCGGCAGCGACGACGCTGACAGCGATGACAGTGACAGTGCCGACGAAAGCGCCGACGAGGACAGCGGTCTTGTCACTAGTCAGGACGACGAGGATGCCGACACCGGCGCGGATGACGAGGACAGCGCCCAGGACGACGCCGAAGGCTCGGATGACTCGGCCGCCGGCGCCGCTGGCGACGGCTCGGGCAGCGATGGCGACGCCGCGTCCGAGTCCGACGAGGAGGATGTCGCCGCCGCGGACGAGAGTGGCAGCACCCCGGCGACGCCCTTCTGGCAGGATTACCGGGTGATGGGGCTCGGGGCCGCGGGGCTGGCCGCCCTGGCGCTGCTCGGGCTCATCTTCGCCCGTCGGCGGCGCAGTGAGGCGGTGGATGCCTCGGATACCATCGACGAGACCGCGACGACGGCACCGTTTGCGAGTACTCAGACGCAGACGGCGGCGGTGGATACGGCCGCCGAGGACCAGGGCGCGGATGCCGTGGCGGCCGCCATGGCAACGGAAGAACCCGAAGCGGCTCCTGCAGCCGGCGGTGCCGGGGACCAGGACGTGGATCCGCTGGAAGAGATCGAGATCTACCTGGCCTATGGCCGCTACGATCAGGCCGGTGATCTGCTGGCCTCCGCCATTGCCAGCGAGCCCGGGCGCAAGGATCTCCGCCTCAAGCAGCTCGAGATCCACGGGCTGACCCATGACCGTGCGGCGTTCGAGTCCGACGCCCAGGCACTCTACGGACTGGTGGACGGACCGAATGACCCGGTCTGGCAGCAGGCCCGGGAAATGGGCCGCGAGGTGGCGCCCGAGAATCCGCTGTTCAGCGATGGGGACACCTCAACTGGGCCCGCACCCACTCAGCCGGAGCCGGCCGCCGCGGGGCCCTCCACCATTGCCGATGACGACTTCAGCGATCTGGACTTCAGTCTGGACGACTCCGACACTGACACGGCTCCGTCGCCGGCGGGGTCTCCGGCGACGGAAGACCCGGCAGGGACGTCGCCTGAGCCGGCGGCGACCGAGACCGAGTCCTTCGATCTGGACTTTGATTTCGAAGACACCGGTGCCGATGCTGGTGGTGAAACGCCCGCGGAGCCGGCTGAGTCCGGAGCGGATGCCGACGAGACCAGCCGGACGGATGCCAAGGCATCGGATTCTCTGGACATGGAATTCGATCTCGGGGACCTGGGGGCTCCCGGTAGCGGCGAGCCGACTGACGCGAGCGAACGGGCCACCGAAACCGGTGGCGGTGACACCTCGGGCGAGGATGACGCGCCCTCGTTCAGCATCGACGAGCTGGATCTGGGTGACGCCGAGTCCGATGCCGAGGCCGAAGAGCAGGGGCTGCGCTACGAAGGGCCCGAGGCGTTTGCCGGCGAATCGGAGCCTGACACCGGAGGCACGGAAGAAACGGCCGCGATGGAACCCGAGGGCGAGACGGAGACTGCTCCTGCCGATACGGGCAGCGAGGCCGATGAAGGCGCCGAAGACGATGACCTGTTTGACGCCGGGGACGAGAACAGCACCAAGATCGACCTGGCGCGGGCCTATCTGGACATGGGCGACAGCGAGGGCGCCCGCTCCCTGCTGGACGAGGTCATTGCCGACGGCAGCGACGAGCAGAAGGCCGAGGCGCGATCGCTCTACGAAGAGGCGCGCTGACCCCGGGGCGTCGCCCGGGCGGCAGCCTGTACCAGCGCACGCACCCGGTTATTCGGGTTGCCTGGCTGCTACTCCTGGCCATGGCGGTGGCGCGGCCGGGGCCGCTGATACTGGCGGCGGCCGTGGCTGCCGTCGCCCTGGCAGCGGCGCGGGTGCGTGCGCCGCTAGAGCGGCTGACGGCGGGCGTTCGGCAGCTGCGCTGGTTCTTCCTGGTCATCGCGGTGTTCTACGGCTGGTGGACACCGGGATCGCTTCTCGTGCCGGCACTGGGGCCGGCCTCGCCCACGCTCGCCGGCATGGCCGAGGCCGGTCAGCGCATCACGGCACTCATCCTGCTGGTGATCGCCGTCCAGCTCCTGTTCATCACCACGCCGCGCGGGGTGCTCGTGGGAGCCCTGCACTGGTGGTTGCGCCCCCTGGGCTGGCTGGGCCTGGACGCCGATCGCTTCGCCTTGCGCCTGGTGCTGGTCCTGGAGCTGGTGCCCGCCTTGCGGCAGCAGCTTCGCGATGCACGCGAACGCGTGCGCGGTGCCGGGTTGCGGCGGCAGGTCATCGGCCTGGCCGCCGGGGTTTTCGAGGAACTGGTGCAGGCGGTGGAGCGCGCGCCATTCACGCCGGTGCGGGTGCCGCAACTGCCTCCGGTGCCCGCGCGCGCCTGGCTGCCGCCGGCGGTAGCCCTGATGGCCGGCGCGACCGCCGGATTCCTGTGACACGGCGACATCCCGCGAACCCGGGCGGGGGAGGATTCATGACACGGCGGGCGCAACCGTGACCGAGGTGCGAGTGGCCATGGGCGTGGAATACGCCGGCACCGGTTACGCGGGCTGGCAGCAGCAGAACCACGCCGACAGCGTGCAGGCGCGCGTCGAGACCGCCCTGAGCCGGGTCGCGGACGCGCCGGTTCGGGTCATGGCCGCCGGCCGGACGGATGCCGGGGTGCACGCCCTGGGCCAGGTCATCCACTTCGATACGCCGGCCCGGCGCAAGCCGCATGGCTGGCGTCTCGGCGGCACCACGCACCTGCCCGGTGACATCGCCCTGACCTGGGCGCAGGAGGTGTCGGCGGATTTCCATGCCCGCCGGAGCGCGCGCCACCGGCACTACCGCTATGTCCTGCTCAATCGCCCCGTGCGCCCGGGGTGGCTACAGGGCCGCGTGGCCTGGTTCTGGAAGCCCCTGGACGCCGCGCGCATGCAGGCGGGCGCCGACTACCTGGTGGGCGAGCACGACTTTACCTCGTTTCGCGCCGTCGCCTGTCAGGCGGACCACGCCTGGCGCGCGGTCTCGAGCATCCGCGTTCAGCGCAGCGGCGATCTCATCTATCTGGACGTCAGTGCCAACGCCTTCCTGCATCACATGGTGCGCAATATCGCCGGTACCCTGGTGACCGTGGGAACGGGAGAGCGCGAGCCCGAGTGGGTGGCGGATGTCCTGGCGGCCAGGGACCGCACGGTGGGCGGCATGACGGCGCCGGCGGCCGGGCTCTACATGGTCGCGGTGGACTACCCGGAGGGCTTCGGTCTGCCGGCGCCGCCGGCACCCCCGCGCTTTGCGTGACCTGCGCGTGGGGGTTACTATCAACCGGCTGTCAGGGAGAATGATCGTGCACACGCGCATCAAGGTTTGCGGGATTACGCGGCCGGAAGATGCCTTGGAAGCGGCGCGGCTCGGCGCGGACGCTGTTGGGCTGGTCTTCCACGAGGGCAGTTCGCGGGCGGTGACTGTGGATCAGGCCCGCGCCATCCGTGCGCAACTGCCGCCTTTCGTCACTGCAACCGCGCTGTTCCTGGACGCCACGGTGCAGGATGTGGCGGCGGTGCTCCACCGGGTGGCGGTGGATCTGCTCCAGTTCCACGGCAGCGAGACCGCGAGCTTTTGCGAGAGTTTCGGGCGCCCGTACATCAAGGCCGTGCCCATGGGGCAGGGCGCCGATCCGGCCGGGGTCATGGCGGCTCACCCGCGCGCCGCCGGTTTTCTGCTGGACAGCCATGCCGCCGGCGGTAGCGGTGGTACCGGGGTTCCTTTCGACTGGAGTACCGTCCCGGCCGATCGGCAGCGCCCCCTGATCCTGGCCGGCGGGCTGGGCCCGGAGAACGTTTCCGCTGCAGTGGAGTCCGTACAACCGTGGGCCGTTGATGTTAGTAGCGGCGTGGAGTCCGCGCCCGGAGTCAAGGACTCCGAGCGCATGGCGCGATTCATGAGCGAGGTGCAAGGTGTCCCAAGCAAGCGAAGCCCCGCAGCAGGTCATTGATTACCGTTCCTTCCCGGATGCCTCCGGGCATTTCGGCATTTACGGCGGTCAGTTCGTCCCCGAAACCCTGATGGCGCCCCTGCGCGAGCTCGGCGAGGCGTACGCCCGCTACCGCGTGGACCCGGACTTCCAGGCCGAATTCGAGCGCGATTGCCGGGATTTCGTCGGCCGCCCGTCGCCGCTGTACCTGGCCGAGCGCTGGACCAACCAAGTGGGCGGTGCGCGCATCTACCTCAAGCGCGAGGACCTGGACCACACGGGCGCGCACAAGATCAACAACACCGTCGGTCAGGCGCTGCTCGCCCGCCGCATGGGCAAAAAGCGCATCATCGCCGAGACCGGCGCCGGCCAGCACGGCGTCGCCACGGCCAGCGTCTCCGCGCGCCTGGGGCTGGAGTGTGTGGTCTACATGGGGGCCGATGACATGGCCCGCCAGGCCCCCAACGTCTACCGCATGCGGCTGCTGGGCGCCGAGGTGGTGCCGGTGAACTCCGGCTCGCGCACGCTCAAGGATGCGCTCAACGAGGCCATGCGCGACTGGGTGGCCAACGTCGACGACACGTTCTACATCATTGGCACCGTCGCCGGACCCCATCCCTATCCGCTCATCGTGCGCGACTTCCAGGCCATCATCGGCCGCGAGACCCGGGAGCAGATGCTGGCCACCGAGGGCCGCCTGCCGGATGCCCTGGTGGCCTGCGTGGGCGGCGGTTCCAACGCCATCGGGCTGTTCCACCCCTTCCTGGCCGACGACGGCGTAGCCCTGTACGGCGTCGAGGCCGGCGGCCACGGCGTGGCCAGCGGCGAGCATGCGGCGCCGCTCACGGCCGGGCGTCCGGGTGTCCTCCACGGCAACCGCACCTATCTCATGGAGAGCGAGCAGGGCCAGATCCTGGGCACCCACTCGGTCTCGGCGGGGCTGGATTACCCGGGCGTCGGTCCCGAACACGCCTGGCTCAAGGACATCCACCGCGCGGTCTACACCACCGTGGATGATGATGATGCCCTGGCCGCGTTCCACGCCCTGTCCCGGACCGAGGGCATTATCCCGGCCCTGGAGACGGCCCACGCGCTCGCCTACGCCGAGCGCCTGGCGCGCGAGCTCGGCCCCGGCCGCAGCATCGTGATCAATCTCTCCGGGCGTGGCGACAAGGACATCCAGACGGTGGCCGAGCAGGAGGGCAAGACGCTGTGAGCCGGCTCGATGCCACTTTCACCCGCTTGCGCCAGGGGGGCCGCAAGGCCCTGATCCCGTACATCACTGCCGGCGACCCGGCGCCGGAGCACACCGTGGGCTTTATGCACGCCCTGGTGGGTGCCGGGGCGGATATCGTCGAGCTGGGGGTGCCGTTCACCGATCCCATCGGCGATGGCCCGGTGATCCAGCAGGCCTGCGAGCGGGCCCTGCGCCACGGCACCGGCATTCGCGACGTCATGGCCATGGTCCGGCGCTTCCGCGAGGACGATGCCGAAACGCCGGTGGTGCTCATGGGCTACATGAACCCGGTGGAGGTCATGGGCTATGCCCAGTTCGCCGCCGAGGCCGCCAGCGCCGGCGTGGACGGGGTTCTGGTGGTGGACATGCCACCGGAGGAAATGGCCGAGCTGGCGGTGTCCCTGCGCGAACACGGGCTCGACTCCATCTTTCTGGTGGCCCCAACCACCACCGAGAGCCGCATGCAGATCATCTGCGACCGGGCCGGTGGCTTTGTCTACTACGTCTCCGTGAAGGGCGTGACCGGTGGCGGCAAGCTGGACGTGGACGCCGTCGGCGAGCGGGTGGAGCGCCTGCGCGGCATGACCGGGCTGCCGGTGGGTGTCGGCTTTGGCATCAGCGACGCCGCCATGGCCGCACGCATGGGAGCCGTGGCAGACGCGGTGGTGGTGGGCAGCGCGCTGGTCCGCCGCATCGAAGCTCACGCCGAAGACCCGGCGGCCGCCAGCGACGCCATGGTGGAACTGCTGGCGGACATGCGCGGTGCGCTGGACGCCGAGCACGCGGAAGCGTGACACCAACCCCGCACAGGTAGCGCGATCATGAGCTGGTTCCAGAAACTCATGCCGGCCCGCATCCGCACGGATGCCACGGAAAAGGCCCGCAACCGCAGCGTGCCCGAGGGGCTGTGGACCAAGTGCAGCGGCTGTAGCCAGGTCCTCTACCGGCCGGAGCTGGAGCGCAACGACCAGGTTTGCCCCAAGTGCGCCCAGCACATGCGCATCAACGCCCGCGACCGGCTGACGACGTTTCTGGACGAGGGCGAGGTCACCGAGATCGGCGCCGGCGTCAAGCCGGTGGATGCCCTGCGCTTCCGGGACAGCAAGAAGTACAAGGATCGCTTGTCCCAGGCCCAGAAGAACACCGGCGAGGATGATGCCCTGGTGGCGGTGCACGGGCACCTGCTGGGGCGGCCCGTGGTGGTCTGCGCCTTCGAGTTCGAGTTCATGGGTGGCTCCATGGGCTCGGTGGTGGGCGAGCGCTTTGCCCGGGCGGCCGGTGTGGCCCTGGAAGAGCGCATCCCCATGGTGTGCTTCACCGCGTCCGGTGGTGCGCGCATGCAGGAGGCGCTGTTCTCGCTCATGCAGATGGCCAAGACCAGCGCCATTCTCGGCCGCATGCGGGAAGAAGGGGTGCCGTACATCTCCGTGCTCACGGATCCGACCATGGGCGGCGTCTCCGCCAGCCTGGCCACCCTGGGGGATCTCAACGTGGCCGAGCCCGGTGCGCTCATCGGCTTCGCGGGCCCGCGGGTGATCGAGCAGACGGTGCGCGAGACCCTGCCCGAGGGCTTTCAGCGCTCCGAGTTTCTGCTCGACCACGGGGCCATCGACATGATTGTCGACCGGCGCGAGATGCGCGAGACCCTCGCCCGGGTTCTGGCCATGCTCACCCATCAGCCGTCGCCCGACGATACGTCGGCGCAGTCGCAGGCGCCCGCCGCGACTGCTTCCGAGAAACCGTCCGAGGGATCCGCGGAGGAACCCGAGTCGGCGAGCGAGTAGCCGCGCGTGCGCTTCACCAACCTGGATGACTGGCTGCAGTGGCAGATGCAGCTCCACCCCCGGCTCATTGACCCGGGGGTGGAGCGCATCGGCGCCGTAGCCGA
>JAWOFB010000225.1:0-4377 GCA_046482445.1 Ectothiorhodospiraceae bacterium
ATCCAGCAATCCGCCGAAGCACTGGAAAACTGGCAGCACATTTACCGAGTACGCGGGCCCGGCGGTGGTTACCGATGGATGGCCGGACGGGCCCGGCCCGAGTCGCTGTCCGATGGCAGCATCCTGTGGCACGGCTATATCCACGATATCGATGAGCAGGAACGCGCGCGGCAGGCGCTGGCGTTGAGCGAGCAGCGGCTCCGGAGCCTGTTCAAGTTCGCACCCGTCGGCATTGCCCTCAGCGACTTCGAGACGGGCCGCTTTCTGGACGCCAACGAGGCGCTTTTGCAGCCGTCCGGGTATACGTGGGGCGAGTTCGTCCATCTAAGCCATGGGGCGGTGACGCCCGCCGAGTATCAGGCCGATGAGCGAAAGGCCGTCGAGGATCTCGGGACCATGGGACAGTACGGCCCGCTGGAAGAGGAGTACCTGCGCAAGGACGGCAGCCGCTATCCGGTGCGCGTTCAGGGGATGGTGAGCCGGGAGCCGGATGGCCGCCAAGTCATCTGGTCGTTGGTGGAGGACATCACCGAGCGGCGCCGGATCGAGACAATGAAGGACCAGTTCATTGCCACCGTGAGCCACGAACTGCGTACGCCGCTGACGGCCATCAACGGCTCGCTCGATCTCCTTGTCGGCGGTGCGGCAGGGTCGCTGCCGGACAAGGCCGAGCGGCTCCTTGCCAACGCACAACGCAATGGCAAGCGGCTCGGTGACCTGATCAACGATCTGCTCGATATGGAAAAGCTGGTCGCCGGCCGGATGCCCATGAAGAGGGAGCCGCTTGCCGTCGGACCGATTGTGTCCGACGCCATCGAAGCCATGACGGAGTTCGCCCGACAACACGGCGTTGGCATCAACGCCCCGGACGACTCGTTGTCAGCGCAGGTTCACGTGGACCCGGCGCGGTTGATTCAGGCCATCACGAATCTGTTGTCCAACGCCATCAAATTCTCCCCGGTGGGGCAGGCGGTGGATGTCGACATTGAGCCGGACGGTGCGGATGTCGCCATTGTGGTGCGGGATTACGGGCCGGGGGTGGATCCGTCCTTCCGCGATCAATTGTTCACGCGCTTCGCCCGGGAGGACAGCGCGAACAACCGCCGCCTCGCTGGCACCGGTCTGGGTTTGTCGATTACGCGCGAAATCGTCGAGCAGATGGGGGGCGCAGTGGCCTACCAGGACGCTGCCCGCGGCGGCAGCCGTTTCCTGATTTGTCTACCGGTGGTGGCGCCTCACTGATGGCCCTGAGTACGCGCGTTGTCGTTCTCGTGTGGTGTGCCAGTGGCCTGATTCTTTTGGCGATGCTTCTGACCGTGTATCAATTGATCGTCGCGGATTACGAGGAACGGGTCGCCGAGCGGGAGCAGTCGCGCATCGAGCGGCTGGCCTCGGACCTGGACCGCAGCCTGCAACGCCGCTTGCTGGCGCTCGAGTCCCTGACCTCGCGGGTTGTCGAGGACAACCGCCTGCGGCCGCAGACACAAATCAAGTCCGTTCTCGATCGACCCATGCTCGCCGATGAGCTGTTCCCGGACGGACTCCTGGTGTTCGATGCCGACGCGACAACCCTTGCCGAGAGCGTCTATGTCCCCGAGCGGGTCGGAACCAACTACGCCGACCGGCCGCATTTTCAGCGTGTGTTCGAGACCAATGAGCCCGTTATTACGGAACCCTTCGTTGGCAGACGCACCGAGGCGCCGCTGATCGCCTTTCTGGTGCCGATTCTGGACGACAGTGAGCGGCGGATCGGTATCGTCGGCGGCATCCTGGATCTGTCGACGACACCGCTTCTGCCTGAATCCGACGCAACTGAGTCGGAGGAGGCAACGGTATCGCTGGTGCTCGACCCGAATCAGCGCCTCTTCGTGTCCATGGAGCAGAAAATGGAGGCGCCCGAATCCCTGCCGCCTCCAGGCACGCATGCGCTGGTCGACGCGGCGCTTGAGCCCGTGCCCACCGGATCAGTGATCTCGTTTGAAGGCCGGCGTTACGTGGTGGCGACCAGCCGGCTCGATGACCTGGATTGGGTGGTGGTGCGCGCTATTCCCTATGACCAGGCCATCGAGCCGGCACGTGAGACGTTCATGCAGTTCGCCGGGATCGGTGGCGGAATCGCGTTGCTTGTGGGCGCCTTGGGCTGGTTCGCCGCTCGCAGCCTCACGCGGCCGCTGGATGAGATGACCCGGCGCATTGACGCCATGGCCAACGACGCCGGCGAATTCAGGGACCTCCGTGTGGAGGGCAGCCCGGAGGTACGGTCGCTGGCGCGGGCGATGAACCGACTGACTCGTGAGCGTCGAGCGGTTGACCGGCTCAAGGACGATTTCGTCTCGACTGTCAGTCACGAATTGCGCACGCCGCTGACCTCGTTGTACGGCGGCTTGAAGCTGGTTGACGCCGGTGCCGCGGGGGAACTGCCACGGCGCGCCCGGGACATGGTGGCCCTGGCAATGCGCAACGCCGACCGCTTGCGTTTACTGATCAGCGACCTGCTTGATTTCAACCGCCTGGTCTCCGGGCGTCTCGAGTTTGATGAGACGATCTGCTCAATGGACGCGGTTGTGGCCGAGGCGCTTACGGACATCGGCCCCACGGGGGACGCCCGCGGCCTCCGCTTCGCGCAACGCGTCCCGGAGGGGGTAGCGGTTGTGGCGGATGCGCAGCGCCTGCGCCAGGTGCTCGACAATCTGCTCAGCAATGCCGTCAAGCACGCGCCGGAGGGCTCCTGGATTACGGTGACCGTGACACGGCAAGCCGGGCAACGCCTACGAACCACGGTCAGTGACCAGGGCCACGGGGTGCCCGACGCGTACGCCGACACGATCTTCCAGCGGTTCATGCAGGCGGAGCAGGGCACGACGCGCGCCGCAACGGGAGCCGGGCTGGGGCTGGCGATCTCCCGCGAACTCGTTGTGCAAATGGGTGGTGCGATCGGCTTTTACAACGACGGCGGCGCGCACTTCTGGTTCGAACTGCCCGAGGCCGGCGCGGACTGACCGTGCAGCTGCCCGCACCCGAGCGCGTGGCGCCGGATGCAGGGCGTAATCCTCCGGGCGGCCCAATGCGCGCTCTTGGCTGTTCGCGCCGAAGGCGTCATCAAGCGTGACGGCTGTCCCGATACGGCCGCGCTGCGCCCATTAGAGACCGGCTGTATCCGCCGTTTGGCAGCCGGGCGCGTATGTGCAGGCCGCCGGGTCGGCCAGGCGCTCGGCAATGCGCTGGATATCCCCGGACAAGGGGCGGTCATCCGTCAGTGGCGCGCTCGTCTCGCGCACCCAGTCGCGCAGCGCCAGCGTACTGGTACTGAATCGGTCCGTTCCCAGATGGTCCACGGCCTGAGCCATGGTAATGGCCGTAATGGCCTGCAGTTCCCGTAGATGGGTGAGGCAGTCGGCGGTCTTGCGGGCGGCGATGGTGCCCATGCTGACCACGTCCTGGTTATCGGCATTGGTGGGCACCGACTGAAAGGCTGCCGGGTGCGCGTTGCTGCGCATTTCCGCGATGAGGGCCGACGCTGACACCTGGGCCCCCATCAGGCCGCTGTTGAGGCCGGTCGCGCCGCCGCGCAGGAAAGCGGGCAGACTGCCATTACGCACCTCGTCGGTGATCCGTGCGACGCACCGCTCGGCGTGCAGGCCGAGTTTCACCAGGGCACTCGTGGCCGCGTCCGCGACAAAGGCCACGTGCTGGCCGTAAAAGTTGCCGCCCTGGAGGATCAGGTCGTCGTCGGGGAAGAAAACCGGGTTATCGGTGACGGCGTTGATCTCGCGGTCGACGGTCTCATCGTGGTACCGGAGGGCATCCAGCACGGCGCCCATGACCTGCGGCGCGCACCGGACCGTGTACGGGTCCTGCGGCACGGGGCCTTCTCCCAGAACCCCCGTGCCGCCGTCGGCTTCCGGTGGCAAGGCGTCGCGCCCCTGGGTTATCAACCGTTGGCTGTCCGCGGTAAGCGCCGCGAGCTGCGCATGGGCGGATTGCTGCCCGGGATGCGGGCGCACACGCCCGAGCCCGGGGTGCCACGCCTCCAGGCGGCCGCCCATGCATTCCGCGTACGCCACCGTGCAACGCATGGCCAGATCCACGGCCCGGCCCGCCGCCATGCCGTTGAGCGCAGCGATTCCGGTCATCGCGGCGGTCCCGTTGACCAGTCCCAGTGCGTCCTTGGCCTCGGGTGCCAGCGGCGCCCAACCGCGCTGCGCCAGGGCGTCGGCGGCGTGGCAATGCACGCTTTGATCCCAGACGTCCGCCTCACCCATGAGTGCCAGAGCGATGTGGGCGAGCGGCGTCAGGTCGCCACTGGCGCCCACGGTGCCCCGGGCCGGGACGATCGGGACCAGGTCGTCATTGAGCCAGGCGGCGAGCTGCTCGAGC
>JAWOFB010000028.1:0-8164 GCA_046482445.1 Ectothiorhodospiraceae bacterium
GCCTACGCTCCCTTTACGCCCAGTGATTCCGGGTAACGCTTGCCCCCTACGTCTTACCGCGGCTGCTGGCACGTAGTTAGCCGGGGCTTATTCCTATGGTACCGTCACTGTCTTCTTCCCATTTAAAAGAACTTTACATCCCGAAGGACTTCGTCGTTCACGCGGCGTCGCTGGATCAGGGTTTCCCCCATTGTCCAATATTCCCCACTGCTGCCTCCCGTAGGAGTCTGGGCCGTGTCTCAGTCCCAGTGTGGCTGATCGTCCTCTCAGACCAGCTACCGATTGTTGCCTTGGTAGGCCATTACCCCACCAACAAGCTAATCGGGCGCGGGCTCATCCTTCGGCGTGAGCTTGCATCAGAGGCCCACTTTGCCCCGT
Source organism: Ectothiorhodospiraceae bacterium (assembly GCA_046482445.1). Classification (GTDB taxonomy): domain Bacteria; phylum Pseudomonadota; class Gammaproteobacteria; order Nitrococcales; family Aquisalimonadaceae; genus Aquisalimonas. The sequence goes on from JAWOFB010000028.1 coordinate 379, forward strand.
AGGGCGTATGCGGTATTAATCCGAGTTTCCCCGGGCTATCCCCCACCGAAGGGTAGATTCCCACGTGTTACTCACCCGTCCGCCGCTCGTCAGCACCCCGAAGGGCCTGTTACCGCTCGACTTGCATGTGTTAGGCATGCCGCCAGCGTTCAATCTGAGCCAGGATCAAACTCTTCGGTTTAATCAAACACCACTCGAAAGTGGTTTATTCCGGCTCGGTTACAAGAACTCAAGGTTTTGAGCTACTTGCACCGAAGATCGTTTGCATCTTCGCCATGTGCAAGCGCCCACACAAGCCATCTGATCCGATTTGTTAAAGAGCTTCGGCTGTTCCGCCGAAACGGGATGCGCATTCTAAATGCTCACCCGTTTGTGTCAACAACCGCTTGTCGGTGCGGCGCCTCTTGCGAGGCCGGCCCGAGGGCCGCGGTTGTCGGCTTGTTCGTCTGAGACGATGCGTTTTCGTCATCAGGGCTGCGTATTCTACACCGCAGCGTTGCGCCGTCAAGTCCTTTTGTCCGTGCCGGAAGCGGTCTGCCTCGGCTGGCGCAGTCCGTGGCGCCCTGGGGCTCATCGAGTGGGTTGCCGTTGTGGCGACCCGCTTGCCGTCGATGAGCTGCGCATTCTAACGGGCGTGCTCAGGCGGTCAAGCGTTTTGTGACACAACGGTCACACGGGCGTACCGACGCTTGCCCACCTGGACGGTGTAGCAGCCGGCGGCAATAGCAGCACCGGGCTCGGCGACCCGCTCGCCGTCCAGGCGTACCGCCCCCTGGCGGACCATCCGCTGGCCGTCGCTGCTCGAGGCCACGAGGCCGGCCAGGCGCAGCATGGTCGCCAGGGGCACGGTGGCGCCCTCGGCGGTCACGGTCGCTTCCGGCATGTCCTCGGGTAGAGACCCCTGGCTGAACTGAGCGATGAACTGCTCGCGGGCACGGCGGGCCGCCTCGGCGTCGTGGAACCGTGTGACCAGCTCCTCGGCCAGCAGGAACTTGATGTCACGGGGATTGCGACCGTCGGCCGCCTGTTGCCGAAGGTCATCGATCTCCCGGCCCGGCCGCAGGCTCAGGAGTTCGAAGTATCGCCACATGAGGTCGTCGGAGATGGACATGAGCTTGCCGAACATGGTGTCCGCCGGCTCCCGGATGCCGACGTAGTTATCCAGCGACTTGGACATCTTTTGCACGCCGTCCAGCCCCTCGAGGATGGGCAGAGTCATCACGACCTGGGGTGTTTGGCCATAGGACTGCTGGAGCTGGCGTCCCACGAGGAGGTTGAACTTCTGATCCGTACCGCCGAGCTCCACGTCGGCGCCGAGCTCAACGGAGTCGTAGCCCTGGATGAGCGGATACAGGAATTCGTGGATGGCGATGGCCTGGCCGCCCTGGTAGCGCTTGTGGAAGTCGTCGCGCTCGAGCATGCGCGCCACGGTGTGGCGTGCGGCAAGCTGGATCATGTCGGTGGCCGAGAAGGTATTCATCCAGCTGGAGTTGAACACCACCCGCGTACGCTCGGGATCCAGAATGCGGAACACCTGCTCCTCGTAGGTGCGGGCATTCGCGGCGACCTCTTCCGGTGTCAGGGGCTTGCGCGTCGCGCTCTTGCCCGACGGGTCCCCGATCATTCCGGTGAAATCGCCGATGAGGAAATAGACTTCGTGGCCCAGATCCTGGAACTGGCGCAGTTTGTTGATCAGAACAGTGTGCCCCAGGTGCAGATCCGAGGCCGTGGGATCGAAACCCGCCTTGATGCGTAACGGGCGACCGGCGTTCAGCCGCTCCCGCAACTCCCCGTCCCCCAGGACTTCGTCACAGCCCCGGGTCAGTCCTGCCAGCGCTTCTTCCAGATCCACCATGCCATTCTCCTCGCGTCGAGGCGCGGAATTTTAACAGGACATGGCCGCCGACGAGCGCGGGGCGTAGGATTCCGGGCACGATCACCGGAGGCACCATGAGCGCGCCCCTACACATTGGCCTCATGACAGGCACAAGCATGGATGCCGTGGACGCCGTCGCGCTGGACGCCGCGTCTGTACACGTTGTTGCCTGTCACTCGGTGCCGTTACCGCCGGAGCTGCGGGGTGAGCTTCTTGCTGTCGATGCGGACACGCCGCTGGCACAGGTCATGGCCCTGGACGCACGCATGGCTGATGTCCTTGCATCCGCCGTCTCCGAGCTTGTGAGCACAGCGGGACTGGACCCGACCGCAATCCGGGCCGTGGGCAGTCACGGCCAGACGGTCTGGCACGCGCCGGACGCCGCGCCACCGGGCACCCTGCAACTCGGCGATCCCAACCGGCTCGCCCAACAAACGGGCTTCACGGTGGTCGCGGATTTCCGCCGCCGCGACATCGCTGCCGGCGGGCAGGGGGCACCCCTGGCACCGGCCTTTCACCAGGCCTTCTTCGCGGACCCGGCGGAGGACCGCGTGGTCGTGAACATCGGCGGCATGGCGAATATCACCTGCCTGCCGGCACGCAGCCAGCCGGATCGGGTGACCGGCTTTGATACGGGCCCGGGGAACGCGCTGATGGATGACTGGTGCCGGCGGCATCGCGGCACGGCCTACGACGCGGACGGCGCCTGGGCTGCCGGCGGCACCGTAGCCGACCGGTTACTGGACGAGCTGCTGGACGCACCCTACTTCCAGCGCACGCCGCCCAAGAGTACCGGGCGGGACGCGTTCAACCTCGACTGGCTGGAGGCATTCGGCGTGGCTGCTTACGATCCGGGTGATGTCCAGGCGACGCTCGCGGAACTCACCGCACGGACCATTGCCGACGGTGTCCGCGCGAGCCTGCCCGGGGCCCGGCGCATCCTTGTCTGCGGCGGGGGCGCCCGGAACAGCCACCTCATGGGGCGCCTGCGGGTCGCGCTGCCAAACTGCTCGGTAACCGCGACGGACGGTGCGGGAATACCCTGCCAATGGGTCGAGGCGGCGGGCTTCGCCTGGCTTGCGGCCGCCACACTCGCGGGACGCCCCGGTAATGTGCCAGCTGTAACCGGCGCGCGCACTCCGGTACCACTCGGCGGGATCTACCGTGGCGGCGTGCGCGGACCTGACAACGAGTACTCACCTTTAAGGAAGTGAAGCCCTCACCGGGTCGTTGCGATCGCTCCCTTGCCAGTCGGTGCAACGGCTCCCGGCCGGATCAGAACGCACCGGCCGCGCGTAGGCGCTAAACCCCGAAGGAGGAGCCGCAACCGCAGGTGGTGGCCGCGTTGGGGTTGCGGATGACGAACTGAGCGCCCTCGATTCCTTCGACGTAGTCGATCTCCGCGCCCATGAGGTACTGCGCACTCATGGGATCGACAATCAATGTGACGCCGTTTTTCTCCATGGCGGCGTCGCCGTCCTCGAGGTTCTCATCAAACGTGAAGCCGTACTGGAATCCGGAGCAGCCCCCGCCTGCGACGTAGACCCGGAGCTTGAGGGCGTCATTGTCCTCTTCGTCGAGCAGCTCGCGGACCTTGTTGGCGGCACTGTCGGTGAACACCAGGGGTGCCTCCTGTTCCTGTTCAACAGCTGCTTCGACCATCACTCTGCCTCCGGAAACGGTCTTGTTAGACGGGTCGGGGCGTCGACCCCGAAAACCCGGTACGCTCAATACACCTTTTATTGTCCGCGCCGCACGGCACCCCGTCAATGTACCGCGCAATCACGGCAGGACCGGCGCGCCGCCAAGGCCGCGCCCTTCCGGCAGCCCCAGCATCAGGTTCATGTTCTGCACCGCCTGGCTGGCCGCGCCCTTGGTGAGATTGTCGATCACCGACAGCACGATGGCCGTGCGGCCGTCCTGTGGCGGGTGCACGGCGATGCGGCAGAGGTTCGTGCCCCGGACGGTGCGCGTCTCCGGGTGGCTGCCGCTCGGGAGCACGTCCACGAAGGGTTCCTCGCGGTAGCGCGATTGGTACACGGCCGCCAGATCCACCGCCGGATCCGTCAGGGGCGCGTACAGGCTCGCCTGCATGCCCCGCGTCATGGGCACCAGGTGCGGCAGGAACGTCAGCCCGACAGACGCACCGGCCATCGTGGCCAGTGTCTGACGGATCTCCGGCAGGTGCCGATGCCCGCCGGCACCGTAGGCACGGAAGTTCTCGTTGGCCTCACCGAAAAGCAGTGGCTCCTGGGCCTTGCGCCCGGCGCCGGACACGCCGGATTTGCAGTCCGCGACCAGGGCATCCGTGGCCACCAGTCCGGCCTCCACCAGCGGCAGCCAGCCCAGGGCCACCGCGGTGGGATAGCACCCAGGGTTCGCCACCAGGCGCGCCTCGCGAATGGCCGCGCGATTGATCTCCGGCAACCCGTACACGGCCTCACTGAGCCGCTCCGGGCAGGCGTGCGCCATGCCGTACCAGGTCTCCCAGGTGTCCACATCCTGCAGCCGGAAATCCGCCGCCAGATCGACCACGCGCACGCCGGCATCCAGTAGCGCGGGCACCATCCCCATGGCCGTGCCGTTGGGCGTGGCGAAGAACACCACGTCACAGGCGGTGAGCTCGTCCACCTCGGGCTGGGTGAACTGGAGATCGGTATAGCCGCGCAGCCCCGGGAAAAACGCGTCCACCCGGGTCCCTGCCTCGGCGCGGGAGGTGATGGCACGCAGCGTGACGTCGTCGTGGCCGAGCAGCAGACGCAGCAGCTCGAAGCCGGTGTAGCCGGTTCCGCCGACGATTCCTATCGTGACCATGCTGGACCTCATCCTCGCGCTTTTCGGATCCCTGATTCTACGCCGCCGCCACTGCCGCGGTAAGGGGCCACCACTGTTGGGTGCTGAGCCCGCCGTCGCGGTATAATCCGGCCCTATCCAGCTCAGCGGTGACTGTAACCATGGTCAAGCGTAAGGATTTCTGGGGCGTGGCACTGGCGGCACTGGTCGTCGCTGGCGCTGCGGTCGTGTGGTTGGTGCCTTGGCAAGGGCAGAAGGCACCGGATGTGGCGATGACAACGCTGGAGGGCGAAACCTTTGAGCTCGCCGAACTCCAGGGCCAACCCACGGTGATCACCTTCTGGGCCACGACCTGCACCTCCTGTGTCGCCGAGATCCCGCACCTCAAGGACCTCTACGAGGAGTTTCGGCCGCAGGGGTTCGAGATCGTTGCGGTGGCCATGGAATACGACCCGGAGGATCAGGTCCGCACCATGGTCTCCGAGAAGGACATGGAGTACCCGGTGGTCCTGGATAACGGCGGCCGCATTGCCCGGGCCTTTGGCGACATACGCCTCACGCCGACCACCTTCGTGCTGGGCCCGGACGGCACCATTCTCCAGCGGCGGCAGGGTCTGCTGGACGTGGACCGGCTGAGTCAGGACCTTGAGACCATGGTCCCCGGCGAACCCGTCGCTGTGGCCGAGACAATCGGGGGCTAACCGGCGTGGCCTATCTCTGGATCAAGGCGTTCCACCTGATTGCCGTTGTCACCTGGTTTGCGGCCATCTTCTATCTGCCCCGGCTGTTCGTCTATCACGCCATGGCGGAAGACACTGTCGGGCGCGAGCGCTTCAAGGTCATGGAGCGCAAGCTCTACCGCGGCATCATGACGCCGAGCGCCGTGGTCGCAGTGGGCCTCGGACTGTGGCTGATCTGGCTCAACCCCAACTGGCTCCAGCAGGGCTGGTTTCACGCCAAGCTCGCGCTGGTCGTTCTTGTGATTGCCTACCACGTCTGGTGCGGACGGCTGGTGGGAACATTCCGGGATGACCGCAACGAGCGTAGCCACCGCTGGTACCGGGTCTTCAACGAGATCCCGGTGCTCATGCTGGTGGCGATTATCATTCTGGCGGTGGTGAAACCGTTCTAACCAACCCTCCGCGGGCGGTGACACCGCCCGCGGCCAGCCCGGTTACTGTGCCGGATTGATCTCCGTGATCTCCAGCGTGGCATCGCTGAGCTGCGTCGAGTCATAGACGCCCACCCAGATGTTGTAGTTGCCGGCGGGCGGATTTGGGAAGACCACCACCGGATCACTGCCGACGAAGTCATCATTGCAGTACCAGCGCCCTTCAGGGCCGAAGACGACCAGGGTGGTGTCAGCCTGGCTGCGAGCACGGATGAACAGGGAGTAGTCGCCCGGTTGAAAGTTCAGGTCGACGTCCGGGGCCTCACCGTGAATGTGGCCAGCACAGGCTGGTGCGAGATCGGTGGACACCTGCATGTCGCCGCCCGCTTCGATCTCCTGGGTCCAGGGATCCGGCGTAAAGCCCGATGACAAGTCCACGGTGGTGTAGGTCGGCACCGCCTGCCAGTTGGGTGTCTGGTTCGCGCCCCCGTCCTTGGCAGTAGCGGCCCCCGCAACCAACAGGGCTGTCATCGCGGTGACCCCGAGAAGCGCTCTTTGCATTGTTATTGCCATGATTTCCGCCTCCTCAGCGGTTTACGTGCCCTTGAATACCACCGGAGTGTCCCAGATTCTGTCCTGAAAGACCAATGGATCGCCGTGGCGTAAAGGCGCCGGAACACGAATGCGGTGTGTATGTCGATGCGCGTGAACGGCGCACTCGCGCACCGCCTTCATCACGCGTTCCCGCGGGAACGGAAACCAAAAGGAGGAGAGTCAATGACACCGATACGCAAACTGGCAGCCGGCTTTCTGGTGGCGGCTTGTATGACCACCACGCCGGCGCTGGCCTCACTACCCGGACTCGACCGGGGCGAAGATGGGGAAATGCCGTCTCTGGCGCCACTGGTTGAAGAGGTGTCGCCGACAGTGGTGAATATCGCCACCCGCAGCACCATCGAGATGGACCAGCACCCGCTGATGCAGCACCCGTTCTTTCGGGAGTTCTTCGAAGGGCGGCCCGGCCCGCGCCGACAGCGCGAAACGCAGTCTCTGGGCTCCGGCGTCATCGTGGATGCCGAACAGGGCTACATCCTGACCAATCACCACGTCATCGCGGACGCCGACCAGATCACCGTCGGGCTGCAGGACAACCGCGAGTTCGAGGCCGATGTCATCGGTTCCGACCCGGAAACGGACATTGCGGTGATCCAGATCAATGCCGACAACCTGGAAGAAGCGACCCTGGGCGATTCCGAAGGACTGGCGCCGGGAGACTACGTGCTGGCCGTGGGTAACCCGTTCGGGCTCGATCACACGGTGACCAGCGGCATTGTCAGTGGCCTGGGGCGCTCGCTGTCGGGTCGACGCGCCGAAGCACGGATCCAGGACTTCATTCAGACCGACGCCTCCATCAACCCCGGTAACTCCGGCGGTGCCCTGATCAACCTGCGCGGCGAAGTCGTGGGTATCAACACGGCCATTCTCTCGCGCAGCGGCGGCAACATCGGCATCGGCTTCGCCGTCCCGGTGAACATGGCCGAGACGGTCATGAACCAGATCATCCAGCACGGTGACGTCCGCCGTGGCGTCCTGGGCGTGCGGATACAGGACCTTACGCGGGACTTGGCCGACGCCATGGATATCGACCCCAGCGCCGGTGTACTCGTGGCCGATGTGGCAGAGGATTCAGCCGCAAGCGAGGCCGGACTGCAGCAGGGCGACGTCATCACGGCGGTCGACGGCGAGCCGGTTCGGCAACCGGGCGCCCTGGCCCGCGTGATCGGGCTGAAAGAACCGGGAACGGAGGTCACGATCAACATCCTGCGCGACGGCGAGGAGCGTTCCCTGACTGCCGAGTTGCAGTCGCGCCCGAACCGCTCCGCCAGTACCGACAAGGAGGCGGCCGGCATCCTGGAGGGTGCCCGCTTTGCCGAACTCGGTGACGAGGCACGCGGCCGGCCCGACCTGGAAGGCGTGCTGGTGGCGGACGGGGAACCCCGTTCGCC
>JAWOFB010000063.1:0-7578 GCA_046482445.1 Ectothiorhodospiraceae bacterium
CAACGAAAGCCCCGGGCTCCAGGACGCCACCCGCCAGGCACTGCACGAGGCCCTGGGAGGGCTCGGACGCGTGCGCCACAGCCTTGAGTACTTCAATGGCGACCGGGATCACGGTGACGATCTGGCGAGCGCACAGGCTCCGATCACGGAGGTTCGGGGCACGCTGGACATTCTGGGCCACGAGCGAGCCGCCCAGGTTCTCGCCGGTGTGGCGGAGGCGATCGCAAGACTGGACGACAGCGCCCGGGGCGACAGCGACCACCTCAATGCCATCGCCGACGCGATCACCGGCATTGAATGGTACATGGAGGGCCTGGTCGAGGGGATCGGCGAAGGCGACGCCGCCCTGAACGTCGCCGAGGAAGCGCTCAGCCAGGTCAACTAACCGTTGAGGCCGGGTCAGTCCCCGATTGCCGCCACAAGGCGCGGCAGCGTAGCGGCCGCCGTACCCGCAAGCCGGTAGTGGACCTGCGGGGACAACGGGGTTGGCTCCGGGTTGATCTCCACCACGGTTGCACCGGCCCCCAGGGCCTGCAAGGGGATGCTCGCGGCCGGCTGCACCAGGGACGACGTGCCAATGCTCAACAGCACGTCCGCCGACCGGGCGGCCGCCAAGGCCTCGTCCCAGGCCTCGCGTGGCAGCATCTCGCCGAACCAGACCACGTCGGGGCGTACGGGTGCACTGCATGACGGGCAAAGCGGTGGCTCACCGGCCGCCTGCGCGGGCATGGGGGCTGTCACTGGCTGTCCCTCGGCGCTGCAGATATCCCGATGCAGGTTGCCGTGGAGCTCCAGGACGCGGGTACTGCCCGCCTGCTGATGGAGCCCGTCCACGTTCTGCGTGGCAACCGTCAAATCGGCTACACGGTCCTGCCACTCCGCCAGGGCACGATGCCCGGCGTGGGGCGCGGCCGCGGCGGCGCACTCGCGCCGCCAGGCGTACCAGCCCCAGACCAGGGCCGGGTCGCGGCGAAAGGCCTCCGGCGAGGCAAGCTCGCTGGGATCGTAGCGCTGCCACAACCCGGTCTGCGCGTCGCGGAAGGTCGGGACACCGCTCTCCGCGGACATACCGGCGCCGGTGAACGCCACCACGGACCGCGCCGCGACAAGGGCCGCCAGCAATTGGTCATCCAGTGGCGCCGCGCCACTGGCGTCGTCATTACGCAAGCACGCCCCCTTTCGCCTACAATGCGCGCTCAGCCGGGGGCGGCGCCCCGGGCATCGCCCCATGAGCAACCAAGGGTTTCCCATGAGCGAAATCATGCTGATCAATGTCTCGGGCCAGGACAAGCCCGGGCTGACTTACACCCTGATGGACATCCTCTCGGCCTACGACATCGGCATCCTGGATATTGGCCAGGCCGTTATCCACAACACGGTGTCCGTGGGCGTTCTGGTGGACGTCCCCGAGACGGAGGCACAGTCCCCCGTACTCAAGGATGTACTCTTCCACCTCCACGAGCAGGGCATGCACGTCCGCTTCACCCCGGTCAGCGAGGAAGAGTACCAGCGCTGGGTGGAGGGCGAAGCCGACTCGGGTTACGTCTTTACGCTCCTGGGGCGGCGGATTACGGCCGAGCAGATCGCACAGGTCACGCGCGTGATCAGCGACAATGGCCTGAACATCGAGGACATTGTGCGGCTGTCGCGGCGCGAGCCCCTCTACAAGGCCGAGGGCTTTGGCCGTGCCTGCATCGAGCTGACGGTGCGCGGCAAGCCGCTGGATCTGGACGCCATGAAGGAACGTTTCCTGGACATCTCCCAGGAGCTGGATGTCGACATCAGTTTCCAGGCCGATACGGTTCACCGCCGGAACCGGCGGCTGGTGGTGTTCGACATGGACTCGACGTTGATCCAGCAGGAAGTCATCGACGAGCTCGCTCGCAAGGCCGGCGTGGGTGATGAGGTTAGCGGGGTCACGGAGGCCGCCATGCGCGGCGAGCTGGACTTCTCCCAGAGCCTGCGCCAGCGGGTTGCCCTGCTGGAAGGCCTGGACGCCTCGGTGCTGGAGGAGGTGGCCTCCGAGCTGACCATGACCGAGGGCGCGGAACGACTCATCCGCACGCTGCGCTCGTTCGGCTTCAAGACCGCCATCGTCTCCGGCGGCTTCAGTTATTTCGGGCGTCGGCTGCAGGAAAAGCTGGGTGTGGACTACGTCTACGCCAACGAACTGGCCATCACCGACGGCCAGCTCACCGGAGACGTTGAGGGACGCATCGTCGACGGCCAGCGCAAGGCGGAGTTGCTTCAGGAAATCGCCCAGAGCGAGGGTCTGTCACTGGACCAGGTGGTTGCCGTCGGGGACGGGGCGAATGATCTGCCCATGCTGCGTCTGGCGGGCCTGGGTGTGGCCTTCCGGGCCAAGCCCCTGGTCAAGCGCAGCGCGCGTCAATCCCTGTCCGCTGTCGGCCTGGACGGGATTCTCTACATGATCGGTATCCGCGACGCAGACGCCGAGGCGAGCCAGGAGGGAAGCGCTTGACACGCCGCCGTCGGCTGCACGCCGACGGCGAAAAGCGGCGATGCCAACGCAGGCACGCCGCTGGACGGACGCGATTGACGGTGGTCGGTCAGCGGCGTACGCGCCGCTGAGCCGGTTGCCTATACCTTCTCGCGGATACGCGCGGCCTTGCCGCTGAGCTGACGCAGATAGTAGAGCTTCGCCTGGCGGACATCACCGCGGCGCTTGACCTTGATGCTCTCGATCAGCGGGCTGTAGGTCTGGAACACCCGCTCCACACCAGTGCCGTGGGACGTCTTGCGCAACGTGAATGCCGAGTCCAGACCGCGGTTGCGCTTGGCGATAACCACACCCTCGAAGGGCTGCAGCCGCTCGCGCGTGCCTTCGCGCACCCGCACCTGAACCAGCACCGTGTCACCGGGACCGAATTCGGGAATGTTCTGCCCCAGCGCCTCGATCTGTTCTTTCTCGAGTTCGTCGATAATGTTCGTCATGCCGTTTCCCCTGCCGGTTCAGACCGAGTCGCCCCGGTCGCCGCCTCGATACTCGTTGATAAACTCCCGCAACAGCCCTCGACTCTCCGCGTCGAGCGTCTGCCGCGCCAGCAATTCCGGGCGGCGCAACCACGTCCGCCCCAGCGCCTGCTTGCGTCGCCAGCGTGCCACCGCGGCGTGATCGCCGCTGGCGAGCACCGCCGGCACCGCCTGCCCGTTCACCACCTCCGGGCGCGTGTAATGGGGCCAGTCCAGCAGGCCCGTGGCGAAGGAATCCCCCGCTGCCGAGGCCTCGTGACCCAGAACGCCCGGCAGCCAGCGGGCCACTGCATCAATCAGGGCCATGGCCGGGATCTCGCCGCCGCTGACCACGAAATCCCCCATGGAGATCTCGTCGTCGACTTCTTGTTCCACCAGGCGCTCGTCAACGCCTTCGTAACGCCCGCACAGCAGAATCAGCCGCTCGCTGCCGGCCAGGTTGCGCACTTCCTCCTGTGCCACCCGCCGGCCCTGAGGGCTGAGGTAAACCACCGGCGCGGCCGAACTCGTCGCCGCCCGGGCGCGGCGAATGGTCGTCGCCAGCGGCTCCACAGCCATGACCATGCCGGGACCACCCCCGTAGGGCCGGTCATCCACCGTGCTATGGCGATCCGCGGCGTCCTCCCGTGGATTCCAGGTCACCAGATCCAGACGACGGTCGCGCGCAGCACGCGCGGTCACGCCGTAAGCCAACACCGACGCCACTAGTTCCGGGAACAGCGTGACCACGTCAATGCGCATGGCCCCTCCGGGCGCTCAGAAGTCCGGATCCCAGTCCACTTCCAGGAACCCGGACCCGGGTTCCACGCGCACCACGTACGCCCCGGGAACCATGGGAATCAGCCGCTCACGCTCGCCCTCGACCACCAGGACATCGTTCGCCCCGGTTTCCATGAGCCGGGTCACGACGCCAAAGTCCCGGCCGTCCGTGTTGTAGACCCGCAACCCCTGCAGATCCGCCCAGTAGTACTCGCCCTCCGCAGCCGGCGGCAGGGCGCTGCGCGGTATGGCGATCTCGCTACCAATCAGCGCCCGCGCCTGGTCGCGATCATCCACCCCGTCGAGCCGGGCGACCACCGCTTTCCCCTGCCGGCGACCGTCGGTCATCCGCCACTGGCGCCAGCCATCCGAGAGCCCCAGCTGCCACTCAGGGTACTTCAGGATGTTCTCGCGCGGATCCGTATAGGAATACACCCGAACCCACCCGGCAACGCCGAACAGGCCGGAGATCCGACCGAGGATGACCAACGGATCACCGTGTGACACGCTGACTCCCCGCGCCCCGCGCGGCTCAGGCGCTGACCTGCTGCTCCTTGCGGGCCCGCTTGATCAGGTGATCGACACGCTCGGACGGCTTGGCGCCCTGGCCGAGCCAGTGATCCACGCGCTCGAGGTCCAGCTTGAGCGGCTGATTCGCTTCCTGGCCCCGGGCGATGGGGTTGTAGAAGCCGATCTGCTCGATGAAGCGGCCGTCACGCGGCCCCTTATCGCTGGTGACCACCACGTGATAGAACGGCGTTTTCTTGGCGCCGGCGCGTGCCAGACGAATGGTAACCATGGTTAACTAATCCCTTGCGGTTGTCCGGAAAGCGGTTGCCCGCTGCCTCGGTGAATCGCGTATTGTACTGAATTCACGGAGCATGTGAAGGCCCGGTCGGAGGGCGCCCCGGAGCAGGCCTGGCGGCAAGAGACGCGCTGATTCACTATGCTTCCATAACAACGCGGCGCACAGGAGGAGAACATGGATACACGACTCGGCACCATCCTGCGAGAGAAGCCCCAGGCCCTGTACACCGTGTCCGCGGATGCCACGGTTCAGGAGGCCGTCAACATCATGGCCGAGGCCAACGTCGGCTGTATCGTGGTCATGGCCGAAGGCAAACTCCAGGGGCTTTTTACCGAACGCGACCTCATGACCCGCGTGATTGGCGCCGGACGCCAGCCGACGGAAACGCCGATTGGCGACGTCATGACCTCCGCCATCGCCACGGTGACGCCGAAGCTGACCGTCGGGGAAGCCATGGCGCTTTGCACCGATCGGCGCCTGCGCCACCTGCCAGTCTACGAGGGCGATACCATGCTGGGAATCGTCTCGGCGGGTGACCTGACCAAGTGGGCGATCAGCGAGCAGGAGCACACCATCGACGAACTCAGCCGCTATATCTACGGCGAGACCTCGTAATCGATGACGCCGGAACTCGGCGTCATCGAGGGCTATTACGGTCCGCCCTGGTCCTGGGCGGACCGCCGCGGTGTCACCGCCCTGCTGGCTGACCACGGCTACGGCTGCTACCACTACGCGCCCAAGGTGGACCCTCATGTGCGTGAGCAGTGGGCGACACCGTGGCCCGTGGACCAGCGCGAGGCAATGGAAGCCTTTGCCGCACACTGTCGCCGGTGCGGCGTGCGCTTCGGCATTGGCCTGAGCCCCGCCGGACTCCAGAGTGCTACGGACAGCGCCGGTATTGAGGCCCTGCTGCACCGGGTCGCGGAGATCGACGCCATCGGCGCCGATGATCTGGTGCTGCTATTCGACGATCTGGCCGGTGACGATCCGGCGCATCTGGCGGCCCGCCAGATCGACCTGGTCCACCGGGCGGCTACCACGACACGCGCCGGCCGGGTGTTCCTGTGCCCCACGTGGTACAGCGACGACCCACTGCTCGATGAGCTCTTCGGCACACGCCCCGCCGACTACCTGGAGCAACTCGGCCGCGGCCTGGATCCGGCCATCCATGTGTACTGGGCCGGGCCGGAGATCTGCCCGCGCGCAATCACCCCCGGCGACCTGCATGCGGTCGCCGAGCGGCTGGAGCGGCGCCCCTGGCTGTGGGACAACTACCCGGTCAACGACAGCGCCAACATGCGCGAGCACCTCCACCTGCGCGGCGTCACTGGCCGGAATGCGACACTGGCAACGGCGGTGGCCGGGCACGCCATCAACCCGGCCCTGCAGCCCTGGCTTACATGCTTGCCGGCTCTGACCCTGCCGCGCGTCTACCAGGACGCCGACAGCTACCGCTACACCCGGGCGCAGACGGAAGCCGCGCGCTCGGTCCTGGGGCCGGAGCTTGGCGACTGCGTGTACGCGGACCTGCCCTTGCTCACGGACCGTGGCCGCGACCGGCTCAGCGACGCTGAACGGGCCCGTCTGGAGGATCGCTACGCCGCCTTCAGCCACCCGGCTGCCCGCGAGATCCGTGACTGGCTCGCCGGTGGGCCCGGCGACGCCTGCGCCCCCACCGGCGCCTGACGAAGGGCTGTTTGCCGCTACGGTTCCAGCTGGGGCGTGCTGCGCAGGTCCAGGCGCCGCCGCAGATAACGCGCCAGGGCATCCACGCCGATATTCAGCAAAGCGGTGATCAGGATCAGCACCATCGCCCGGTCGAACCGGATCTCGCTGATGGCACTGTCGATATAGAAGCCCAGCGTGGTGATCCCGAGCATGCCGAGGATGGCCGTCTCCCGCATGATGATTTCCCAGCGGTAGAACAGAAACGCCAGAAACGGACCGTAGACACGGGGTAGCACCTCGAAGGCGTAGCGGTTCACGCCCCCGCTGGCATCCGGCCGTAGTGTCAGTGCGTTACTGCGGTGGCCGATGAGATGGCCGATGATGCCGCCGTTATGGATGGCCAGTGCCACCACCGCCGGCAGCATGGAAGGCCCCCACATCTGCAGCAGAATGAACGCCAGCATGTATTCGGGCGTCGAGCGAAACACCACCAGGATCACGTGCCCGACGGTACCGCCGAGACGGCCCGTGAAATGCCGGGACACCAGCGGGAACAACGCCAGACTCAGGGCACCTGTGACCACCAGGGCGATCTGCGTGAGCACGATGGTGTGTCCGATGCCCGGAAGGGCCTGGTTAATGAGCACCTCGTGGAGCCACGGACCCATGCCGGCCCACCCCTCCCCCGCCTGCAGCGGTGCCGGCACGATATCCTCGGTGAAAAACCGCCCCACGTTGCTCCAGACAATGGGCAGACCGGAGCCGAGCAGGAAAGGGGCCGCCAACAGATAAATGGGCAGCAGCCGCGGCCGTAGCCACAAGCGCATGGTGGCCACCAGCAGGTAGAAGACAATCAGCAGCGCCCCGACCTCGCTGTAGAAGCCCTCGGCGAAGGACGACTCCAGGTAGAAGCCCAGCGTGGGCAGACCCACGAAACCCAGGATGGCGCTGGAGCGCAGGCCACACTCCAGACGATAGCTGGTGTAGCGCACCAGGTGCGGCCAGGCCTGCGGGATGCGCGTGAACAGGTTCGCCGCCAGCGTGCCCGTCCCAAAGGGCAGACTGCGCATGGGGAGCGTATCGGTCTCGTCGAGGATCTCGGCGTAGACCTTGCCGAAGACCCCCGCGAACGGGATCGCGATGGCCAACACGCCGCTCAGCGGGTGAAAACCGAAGAACTGCAGAAAGATCAGGGCCCAGAACAACTCGTGGATGGCGCGCACGAAGGCGCAGAAAACCCGCACGATCCGCGAGCGAAACAGCAGAGCCAGAGCAAAACCGCCAACCACCGCCAGGGCCACGCCGGTGAACGCGAACGCCACCGTGCGTACCACGGCAATGCCCAGGTC
>JAWOFB010000106.1:0-4505 GCA_046482445.1 Ectothiorhodospiraceae bacterium
CGCACCGCCTCCACAGTGAGGTGGACCTCGCCGGGGTTGGCCTCGTGGCTGGAGGCGATGGAGTACTCCCGCGGTTGCAGCCGGCGCAGCATGCCGACGAACGTCGCCGCGTCCAGGCCCTCGGGCGGGTACTCGGTCACGATATCGATGACGTGGCGCCCTTCGAGATAGGCCATGAGTTCCGAGCGCTCGGCTTCCTCGGTGAGCCGCCGCAGTTCCTCGGCACCCGTGAACTGCGCGTAGGCGCTCACGAACGCCGGCGTGGCGTTGGTGACCTCGTAGTCATACGTCAGGGCCTCGACCAGCGGGCGCTCGCCGTCACCAGCGTCATTGACGTTCGTCTGCGGATCCAGGGCCAGCGTCTCGATGAGTTCGTTGACCACGCCCTCGTGGTTGCGCGGCAACAGGCACAGGACGTCGCCGGGCTGGTAGGTAATCCCCGAGCCTTCCAGCGACAGCTCCACGTGCCGTGTTTCCTTCTCGGAACCCCGGCCGTTGAGCACCAGGTTCTCGAGGACCTCCGCCGCAAAGGGGTTCTTGCGATCGTACCCGCTCTTGGCGGACACGGCGCTACCGGGCATGGCCACGACGTTGCTCGGCCCGGTGACGGCATGCTCCTGAAAGCCGTCCAGGGCGCGGCTGATCCAATCGGCGGCGATGTCCTCGTAGTCCACGTCGCAGTCCACGCGCTCGACCAGGCGCTCGCCACCGAGCGCCTCCAGCCGGGCGTCGAAGTCCTTGCCGGTCTGGCAGAAGTGCTCGTAGCTGGTATCCCCGAGGCTCAGTACGGCGAACTTCGCCCCCTGGAGCTTGGGCGCCTTACGCCCGTAGAGGAACTCGTAGAAATCCGTGGCCGGGTCGGGTGGATCGCCCTCGCCGTGGGTGGCCGTGACCACCATGAGCAGGTGCTCGCTGCCGAGCTCCTTGTGTTTGTAGTCGGCCATGTCCATGACGCGCACGGGCAGACCGCGGGCGCTGGCCTGCTCGCCCGCCTGCTCGGCCACACCCTGGGCATTGCCGGTTTCGGAGCCGTAGAGAATGGTCAGCGTGTGCTCGGTGGCCCCGCCGCCCGCCGGGGCGGATTCCGCCTGGCCGCCGGCCTGGGCACTGTGCAGCCCGGCGAGATAGCCGCTGATCCAGTTCACCTGATCCGGCGACAAAGAGGTCACCAGACGGTTGACGTAGTCCGCCTGCTCGTTGGTGAGCGGGCTGTTGGTCGTATCGAGCGCTTTGCTCTGCATGGCGGTGGTCGATCCGTTCCCGATGGTTGACTCGCGTGTGATTCACGCCGAGCCGTAGACTAATCGCTTGTCATAGAACGACAAACGAATGATTTAGCATGTTTTTATACTAAAAGGTTATTGCAAGGCGCGTTTGGGCGGGCAGGGCGCGTACCCTACCACGGGTTGCTGAGATTGGTCAGGCGCGCGGCGTCGCGGCTATGTGACGGCAGCAAGCATGGTTCCCCCGGGCGCCGGCTGGTTATACTTCGGCCATCGTCGATCTTGAGCGTTCCATCAACAAAGGGGTCGTGTCATGGGGCGTCCGGCCAGCTACGACCGCAACGAGGTCCTGCAGCGTGCGGTGGCGCTGTTCTGGGAGCAGGGCTATCACGCCACCTCGGTCAAGGATCTGGAAGCGGCGGTGGATATGCGCCCCGGGAGCCTGTACGCGGCTTTCGGCAGTAAGGCCGGCCTTTTCGGCGCGGCGCTGGAGGCGTATGCGGACGCCAGTGAACAGCGTCTGCGGGACATTCTGGCGGCGGCGCCCGGTGTCGTGGCGGGGATCCGTGCCTACCTGGAGGCGGTGGCTGCGACCGCGACGGGCGTCGAGGCCTCCGGGCCGCGCGCGTGCATGATCGTCAAAACGGTGTTGGAAGTCAGTGGTCGCGAGCCGGGACTCGCGGAGCAGGCCAACCGGCATCTCGAACGCCTGGAAGGGGTGCTCGCCGAGGCGGTGGGGCGCGGCCAGGCAAACGGCGAGATTGACACGGACGCCGATGCCACGCGCCTTGCGCGCCTGATCCAGGCCCAGGTCACGGGGCTGCGCGCGTACGCCCAGCGGTCGGTGTCGGAGGCGGACGTACGAGCCCTGGCCGCGGATATGGCGGCCGTGCTCGATGCCCACCTTACGCCTTCGCTGACTTCACAGGCTGAATCGCTCTAGGCGCTGCGCCAGGGTCTCGATTTGCTGACGCAGCGTGTCGGCCTGGCTGGCGCTATCAGCCGCGGCATTCTCCGTCGTCGTCGCGCGATCGCGAATCGCGTTCAGCCGCCGGTCGATATCTTCGGCCACCTGGCTTTGTTCTTCGGCCGCGGAGGCGATGCCGCCGGTGAGATCGTCCAGGTGACTGATCTCGTGCCGGAGGGCTTGCATACGTTCGCTGGCCTCACTGGCGCCGCGGGCGCCTTGACCGGTCTCCTCAACGCCGGCCCGCATATCCGCAACACTGGACCGCGTCTGGTCGCGCAGGGCGCTGATCATGGACTCGATTTCCTGAGTGGACTGGGCCGTTTGCTGCGCCAGGTTGCGGACCTCTTCGGCGACGACCGCGAAGCCACGCCCCTGGTCGCCGGCCCGCGCGGCCTCGATGGAGGCGTTCAGGGCGAGTAAGTGGGTGCGATCGGTAACGTTGCGGATGACGTCCACCACGCTGCCGATCCGCTCGCCGGCCTGCTCCAGGGACTCGATCGCGGCGCTGCCTTGTTCCAGGCGCTGGTAGACGGAGGCGATGAGCTGGCTGGCCTCTTCAACCTGGGTTTGGACGCCCTGCAGTCGCTCGCTAAAACGCCGGGTGGTGGTTGCCGTTTCCGACGCATTACGCGCGACTTCCTGAATCGAAGCACTCATCTCGGTCACGGAGGAAGCTACGTTCTGCGTCTCGCCGGATTGCTCTGAAGCGCGTTCGGCAATGCTCCCGGAATGGCTGCTCACGGCCTCGCCCACGCTGGTGACCTCGGTCAGTGTGGCCCGGGCGCTCGCCAGCGTTTCCCGGATGCCGTCCAGCGTGCCGTGGAGGCCCTGGGTGACGGCGCTGCGTGGATTGCTCAGGCGGTAGGTTAAATCGATGCCGTTGTCACCCTTGAGTCCGCGCGCCACCGTGTCCAGCTCCACGCCGGCCAGGGCATCCCGGCGTGCCGTCTCCGCGAGGAAAACCAACACGCTGGTCTGAAAGACCACAAAGGCGGCGTGGACGGCAACCATGCCCCAACTCGGTTCCGGGAACAGGTAGACCCCGGTGCCGCCGGTCTGGAGCGCGTTGAAACCGACGTGGTGGATGGCCGTGACCCCGGCACCCGCCACCACCGGCAGCCAGTCGCGGTAGACAAGCAAAAACGCCAGCAGACAGAAAATCCCGAAGTGCATCTCAACCATGCCGCCTGCCTGGTGGATGGCAACGCCGATCAGCACCATGTACGCGGCTGCGACGGTGACCCGGTTGATCCGGGCCCCGGGATTCAGTGCCACAAGCAGCGACGGCAGCGCCGCTGCCGGCAGGGCGACGAACCCCCAGGCCTGCCAGGTCCCGGACCAGACGGCCAGTGCCAGGGTTACGGCGGTGGTCAGCCAGATGATGCCGACCGAGATCCGGTCGGCGCGGACGTAGAGTGCGGTCAGATCGGCGGTGCGGGCGGATGGCATGGTGGCAAGCCCTGGGGTTGACGGTGAACAGGATCGCGAACGGAGTCTAGCCGCGCCCCGGGGCCAAGAGTGTGCCGCGGTTCGCATTGAGTCTATCGGCGGCCGGGCCCGAGACTGTAGCTCAGTCGGTCACAGGCTCCAGCCGCAGCAGTGGCGCTGCGCCGGCATCCACCAGGACGTACAAGCGTCCCTGTGGGCCCTGCTCCACCGCGCGGATGCGCTGGCCGCGATCCGCCAGGAGTTCATCTTCGGCGACCACGTCGTTGCCGTCGAGTACCACACGCCGCAGGTGTTCGTGGGCCAGGGCACCCACGAACAGGTCCCCCTGCCAATCCGGGAACGCGTCGCCTGTGTAGAACGTCATCCCGGAGGGAGCAATGGAGGGCGTCCAGTGATGGATGGGCGAGACGAAGCCCGCCACCGGCGGGTCCGGGGCGATCTCCGGGCCGCTGTACTCGCGCCCGAAGGTGGCTTCTGGCCAGCCGTAATTCTCCCCGGCCTCGAGGATGTTGATCTCGTCGCCGCCGCGCGGGCCGTGCTCATGAATCCAGATCGCGCCGGTCTCCGGATGCCGGGCGATGCCCTGGGGGTTGCGATGGCCGGTGGTGTAGAGCCCCGGTTGGGCGTCCGGATTGTCGAGGAACGGGTTGTCCTCCGGGATCTGGCCGCTGGCCGTGAGCCGGATGACCTTGCCCAGGTGGGCGCCGGGATCCTGGGCATAGTCGCGCTGACCCCGATCACCGGTGGTGATATAGAGGTGGTTGTCGTGGTCAAACGCCAGCCGCGAGCCGAAATGCCGCCCGCCGGATACGTACGGTGTGCCGCGGAACAGCTCTTCGCGATCGGTGAGGGTGTTGCCATCC
>JAWOFB010000147.1:0-2569 GCA_046482445.1 Ectothiorhodospiraceae bacterium
GACAACAGGTTCTCCATGCTCGCCTGGCGCTCCCGGAGCTGACCCATTTCCACCACGGCCAACACGGCCAGGGCCAGGAAGCCGGCGGCGCAGGCGGCAATGCTAACTCGGGCGACACGGAGCAGACTCACGGAGACTCCCCGCTATTCATGGAGGCGGGCAAACCGACGGCCCGCGGTCGCAGGCTGCTCAAGGCAGCCGGCGCCAGCAGGTCCAGTACGCTGGGCTCGGCATCCGCGATGAGCGTCCCGGGCCGGCGCCGTGCCCAGGCGATGTGCTGCTGCAAGGCGGCCACCACGGACCAGTCCAGGGACAGTTCGTAGTCCAGGGCATCCCAGGCCGGCGCCAGAGCCTCGGCGCTGACGCCGGCGTGTTCGGCATACAACGCGAGCGCTTCCGTCGGCTCGCGCTTGGCGAAGTCGACGGCCTGGCCGTACGCCGTGAGCAGGGCACGCACGCGTTCCGGTTCCTGGGTGGCCACATCACGCCGCGCGACCAGTAGCCACTTGCCGGCGTAGGCGGTGTTGCCCGGGATGGTGCGCACGCCCCCGGTGACGCGTTCACGCAGGCGGGCACGCCACGGCTCCCAGACCAGGGCGGCATCGACATGCCCGTGTTCCAGGGCTTCGCCGATATCCGCCGGTGCGGAGTCACGCACGCTGATGCGGTCCGGATCCAGGGCGTGGATCGCCAGAAACAGGTCCCAGACCACCTCGGCGTTGGTGCCGTGGGCCACGGCGATGGTAGCACCGGCCAGATCCGCGGGTTTTTGCAGAGGACTGTCCGCCGGCACCACGACCCGGTTGAACGTGGAGGCGTGGACCAGGTTGGCGAGGATGACCGGGTCGTCGCCACCACCCGGCGAGCCGTCGGCCAGGAGGTCCAGCGCCAGTGGCGTCAGGGCCATGAGGGCGAAATCCGCCGTACCGGCGCGCAGGCGGGCCAGGTTTTCGGCCCCGGTGGCGCCGTAACGCACCTGCGCATTCAAGCCTTGTTGCCGGAACAGTTCGCGCTCCTCCGCGACGAGGGTGGGCAGGTCACCCAGGTAATTGCCGCCGGCAATGGTCACGGTGTCGTCAGCCGCAACGGCGCTGCTCAGGGCCAGGCCCAGCACCAGGCTCACGAGACGTCGGCGCAGATGCGCCCCGCTCGTTCGGCCGCCCGTTTGATCCGGCTCAGTGCACAATAGCGCGCCTCGGGCAATAAAGAGCCCCTGCCGTCGAGCGGCAGCTCCTGATGACTGCGTTCCGCGGACGGATACTGGCACTTATAATGACAGAAAAGCGCACCATTGCACCGTGCACACGTCCCGTTCCGGGACAGGAGGCAATCATGGCCAGCGGCTGGGCCGGCGACGACGCCGTTTTCGAGCAGATCAACAGTTCCGTCAGCGAGGCCGTAGAGCGCGCCCGCAGCAAACTCCCGAGTGGGGCCAGCCGCAGCGACTGCCTGGAATGCGGCGAGCCCATCCCCGAGGCCCGGCGCCGGGCCGTCCCCGGGGTGTCGCTGTGCGTCGAATGCCAAGCGGAACGGGACCGCACCGACGGCCCCACCGCCCACTATAACCGCCGCGGCAGCAAGGACAGCCAGTTGCGCTGACGACGCCCCGCTGCCGCGGTCAGGCGCTCACTCGCGGCCCGCCGCCTGGCCGGCGAACCGGTCCAGGGCGCCGGCGACCTTTTCCAGGGGCTCCTCGCAGCCGTCCAGGCCGTGGCGCTCCGCCAGGTAGTCGGCGCTGTTGTAGCCAATAAAGGTCGTGTCGCCCTCCTCCCAGATCAGCGCCTTCATGGGCAGGTCGATGGCGGCGGTGCGGTTGCACTGCATCAGCAGCGTGCCCACGGCCGGGTTACCGAAGATCACCACCCGGGTGGGCGCCAGTTCCAGGTCCACGGACTCCGCGCCGGCGTCGTGGGCGATCTCGTTGAACACCTCCAGGTCGGCGTCGTTGAGCGCTGTGATCAGCCGCTCGCTGGTGGTGGCCACGTCAAACCGGCTTTCCATGGTAACCAGGCCGTCCGCCGCCTGGGCCGTAGCGGTGGCGAGCAGGAGCAGCAGTGTCGTTGCAAGGATGCGCATGGCGGAATCCCTCCTGTTTTGGTGCGTTGGTCAGCCTTGCCGAGACGTTTTCACGTCGCAGCATGCCGCACCTGCGGTGCCACGCAAACACCGCAAACCCCCTACGATCAGGAACTCGCCCGGGCGCACAGACACCAGGCCGGCACACGGGCGTAGAATGCGTTCTAAGCCAACGTCCAGGAGCCGACCATGTGCGAGCTGCTCGCCATGAGTGCCAACACCCCCACCGACCTGTGCTTCAGTTTCGCCGGCCTGCGGCGCCGGGGCGGCGACGCCGGACCGCACAGCGACGGCTGGGGCGTCGCCTTCTACGAGGGCCGTGGCGTGCGCGTCTTCCACGACCCGGCGGCCAGTGCCCGGTCTCGGATCGCCGAGGTGGTGGAAAACCACCCCATCAAGAGCGAGGTGGCCGTTTGCCACATCCGCCAGGCCAATGTCGGCGCGGTCTCCCTGGAGAACACCCACCCGTTCGTCCGCGAGGTGCGCGGGCGCT
>JAWOFB010000153.1:0-6509 GCA_046482445.1 Ectothiorhodospiraceae bacterium
TCATGCGGTGGGACCATTGCGGACGGACGCGTCAGTCCACAATGGTCCCACTCTCGTCCCGAGCGCGCAAGGAGCCCCATGCCATTCCAGCGACGCACAGCCGCTCTTCCATCTGTTGTCAGGATGCTCACAAAGGCGGGCCGCGCCCGCCTGGAGAACACCACAGTCCGTGCCTGCCGGCACGTGACTGGCCCGTATAGCGCGCTGATCCGCTCGCTACGCGGCCGCAGGTCCCCGCCCGGCACGAGCGGGCGGCGGTGCCATCAGCCCGCGTGTATCGTGCTCACCGGCGCCTGCTTACTGGCCCTCGGCACACCGGCTGCGGGTCAGGATTCGTCCAGCGACGATCCGGACACGGAGACACGGGACTTGAGCGACAACCCCAATCTCACGGTGCTCGACCCCATGTACTTCATCGCCGGAAAAGGCAATGGTGAAGATGTCAAGGCGCGCTTCCAGTTCAGTCTGCGCTACCGGGTCCTGGACCAGGACAGTGGATTAGCCCGTGCCCTGCCGGGCGCCGGACAGGTCTTTGTCGGCTATACCCAGACCTCGCTGTGGAACTGGAGCCAGGATTCGGCGCCGTTCGAGGACTCCACCTACAGCCCGAGCCTGTTCTGGCAGCACGGTCGTCTACACGATCCGGATCACGGCACCCTGCTGCGCGCCGGGGTGGAACACGCGTCCAACGGCCGCAGTGGCGATGCCTCCCGGAGCATCAACACGGCCTTTATCCAGCCCGGCATCACCCTGGACCTGGGCGGGCGGGACCTGGTGGTGGCACCGGTGCTGCGCACCTACATCTCGCGTGCATCCGAGAACCGGGACATCGCCGATTTCCGGGGCTACGGTGAACTGATCATGCGTTATGGCAACCCGGACGGCTGGCTGCTGCGCGCGGAGTACCGTTACGGGCGTCACGGCCATCACACCACCCAGCTGGATTTCTCCTTCCCGCTGCGTGACCGCTTCTTCGGGCGCACAGGGGGCTATCTGTACATGCAAGTGTTCGACGGCTACGGCGAGAGCCTGCTGGACTACAACGAGCGCACCGGCCCGAGCCTGCGCATCGGCTTTGCGATTGTGCGTTAAGCCCGCCAGCGGTGCGTGTTGTTTTGCTCCTGCCCCGGCCACGCCGCATAATCGACGGAGTGGCTGCCGGGTGACGGCGGCTGTCCACGCTCGGCCAGGAGGACGACTGGATTCAACGTTGTGCCGACCACTCCGTTTCCGGCCTTGAGTATCGCGGGCCTCGAGCGCCGGCCCGGGCATCCCGAGGGGTAAGGGGCGTTCCACCATTGCCGTCTTGGGGTTGCGGCGCCGGCAATCCGATTCCAGTTGCAACACAACCCGCGGGGGCGGCATGCGCATCATCGTGATCGGGGCAGGACTCCTCGGCGTGACCAGTGCCTGGTATCTGGCCAAGGATGGCCATGACGTCACCGTTGTCGAAGGGTTGTCGCGACCCGCCGAGGCGACGAGCTTTGCCAACGGCGGCATGCTCCACGCCAGTCATGCCGAGCCGTGGAACGCACCGGGCGTTGTCTGGCAGCTGCTGCGCTGGATCGGACGCGAGGATTCGCCCCTGCTCCTGCGCCCGGGGCAATTGCCGCGGCTGGTCGGCTGGGGTCTGGGCTTTCTGCGCAACAGCACGCGCGCGCGCTTCGAGCACCACACCGCCGTCAACGCGTCCCTGGCGGTCTACAGCCTGCAGCTGTTGCGCGAACTCCGCCAGGAAACCGGGATCGGCTACGACCACGCCAGCCAGGGCATTCTCAAGGTTTTTCATGACCAGGAAAGCCTGGAGAAGGCGCAGCACGCATCCCACATTATGGCCCCCCTGGGTGTCCGCCACTCCGTCCTGGATGCCCGTCAGAGCGTGGCCCTGGAGCCAGCCCTGGAGGAAGCAAGCCACCAGCTTGTCGGCGGCATCTACTACCCGGACGACGAGACCGGCGATGCCCGCCTGTTCACCGAGCGCCTGGCGGCCATGGCCGCCAGCCAGGGCGTGGACTTCCACTACGGCTCGCGGGTCGAGGCCATCCGAACACGCGGCGGGCAGTTCCAGGAGATCACCACGGACAGCGGTCGGATCCCGGCGGACGCCTGCGTCGTGGCGGCGGGCAACGACGCCAAGCGCCTGGCGCGCAAGGCCGGCATCCATCTGCCCATCTACCCGGTCAAAGGCTACTCGGTGACACTCCCCCTGCAGGGCTGGGCGAACCCACCGGCTACCCCGATCATTGACGACGCCCGCAAGGTGGTTCTGGCACTGCTCGGCGACCGCATCCGACTGGCGGGCACGGCGGAGTTCGCCGGCTACGACACGCGTTTGAACACCGCCCGGGCCGCCAGCGTGCTGGACCAGGCGGCCGGCCTGTTTCCCAGCCTGGGCGAGCATGCAGCCACCTGCGAGCCCGCATACTGGACGGGGCTGCGCCCCATGACCATGGACGGTCCGCCCATTGTGGGTGCTTCCCCGGTGGCCGGGTTCTACCTCAACGCCGGCCCCGGCCATCTGGGGTGGACCTTCGCCTGCGGCTGCTCCCGGCTGCTCGCGGACGCGGTCAGCGGCAAAACGCCGGCCATCAACATGGACGGACTGGAACACCGGCGCTTCCGGCGTTTCCCGGGCTCGCGCGCGTAAGCTTCGCAACGAAAACAGGCCGGATCCGCTCAGGGGCGGGTCCGGCCTGGATAGGGGGGAGTTTGTCAATCACGACGGTGACCGAAACCGATGGGTGGCATTCCGGCCGCCGTCCCTGTCCTGACTGAGGGCGACGGCGCAGTTTTCAACCCGTCGGCCCGGCTTCAGGCCGCCGCGTTGGCCTCGCGATCGAAGACGAACTCGCCCTCGCGATAGTCCACCGCAATCACATCCCCGGGCACGAAGCTGCCCTGCAGGATTCGCTGGGCCAGGCTGTTCTCCACCCGCGACTGGATGACCCGCTTGAGGGGCCGGGCACCGTAGACCGGATCGAAACCGGCCTCCGAGAGCTGCTCCAGCGCCGCATCGGTGAAGCGAATCGCCATATCCCGATCCGCCACGCGATCCGAGAGATACTCCGTCTGGATCCGGGCGATGGTCTTGAGCTGCTCGCGCTCCAACGGATGGAACACCACCACATCGTCGATCCGGTTGACGAATTCGGGCCGGAAGTGGCTGCCAACAATCTCCATGACCGAACGGCGCATGGCGTCGTAGTTCTCCTCGCCCGCCATGGACTGGACCACGTCCGAGCCCAGGTTGGAGGTCATGACGATGACCGTGTTCTTGAAGTCCACGGTCCGCCCCTGGCCGTCGGTGAGGCGGCCATCATCCAGCACCTGCAACAGGATGTTGAACACGTCCGCGTGGGCCTTCTCCACCTCGTCCAGGAGGATGACCGAGTACGGCTTGCGGCGCACGGCCTCGGTGAGATAGCCGCCCTCTTCATAGCCCACGTACCCCGGCGGCGCCCCGACCAGGCGCGCGACGGAGTGCTTTTCCATGAACTCCGACATGTCGATGCGCACCATGGCCTCCTCGGTGTCGAACAGGAACCAGGCCAGGGACTTGCAAAGCTCCGTCTTGCCGACACCGGTGGGGCCAAGGAACAGGAACGACCCGTTGGGCCGGTTGGGATCGGACAGCCCCGCGCGCGACCGGCGGATGGCATTGGAGACCGCCTGCACGGCCTCGTCCTGGCCGACAACCCGCTCGGACAGGGCCTCCTCCATGCGCAGGAGTTTGTCCTTCTCGCCTTCGAGCATCTTGCTCACCGGGATGCCGGTCCAGCGGGAGATCACCTCGGCGATCTCCTCTTCGCCCACGTCGCTGCGCAGCAGCCGCTTTTCCGTGGTCATATCGGCCTGGGAGGCCATGTCCAGCTTGCGCTCGAGTTCGGGGATGCGCCCGTACTGCAGCTCCGACATGCGCGTGAGATCACCGGCCCGGCGCGCCGTTTCCATTTCCTGGCGGGCCTGCTCAAGCTGCTCCTTGATGGTCGTGGTGCCCTCCACGGAGGCCTTCTCGGAGTTCCAGATCTCCTCGAGTTCGTTGTACTCGGTCTGCAGGCGCTCGACCTCCTCGTCCAGGGTCTGCAGGCGCTTGCGCGAGGCCTCGTCCTCTTCCTTCTTGAGCGCCTCGCGCTCGATCTTGAGCTGGATCAGCCGGCGTTCGAGCCGGTCCATGGCCTCGGGCTTGGAGTCGATCTCCATGCGGATACGCGAGGCCGCTTCGTCGATCAGGTCGATGGCCTTGTCCGGCAGGTGCCGGTCCGTGATGTACCGATGGGACAGGGTCGCGGCGGCGACAATGGCCGGATCGGTGATCTGCACCTTGTGGTGGACCTCGTAGCGCTCCTTGAGCCCGCGCAGGATGGCCACGGTGTCCTCTACCGAGGGCTCGTCCACCAGTACCTTCTGGAAGCGCCGCTCCAGGGCCGCGTCCTTTTCGATGTTCTTGCGGTACTCGTCCAGCGTGGTGGCGCCGATGCAGTGGAGCTCGCCCCGGGCCAGCGCCGGCTTGAGCATGTTGCCGGCGTCCATGGAGCCCTCGGCCTGGCCGGCACCGACAATGGTGTGGATCTCGTCGATGAACAGGATGATCTGGCCTTCCTGCTTGGCCAGGTCGTTGAGCACGCCCTTGAGCCGCTCCTCGAAGTCGCCGCGGTACTTGGCGCCGGCCACCAGGGCGCCCATATCCAGCGACAGGACCCGCTTGTTGGCCAGCCCCTCGGGCACCTCGCCGTTGATAATACGGCTTGCCAGGCCTTCCACCAGCGCGGTCTTGCCCACACCGGGATCACCGATGAGCACGGGGTTGTTCTTGGTCCGGCGCTGGAGGACCTGGATCGTGCGGCGGATCTCGTCGTCCCGCCCGATGACCGGATCCAGCTTGCCCTGCTCGGCGCGCTCGGTGATGTCGATGGTGTATTTCTCCAGCGCCTGGCGCTGGTCCTCGGCATTGGGGTCATTGACGGATTCGCCGCCGCGCACGGCCTCGATGGCCTGCTCCACGTTCTCCTTGGTCGCCCCGGCCTTGCGCAGCAACTCGCCCAGGTTGCCCTTGTCCTCGGCTCCGGCCAGGACGAACAGCTCGCTGGAGATGTACTGGTCGCCGCGTTTCTGGGCCAGCTTGTCGGTCTGGTTGAGCAGCCGCCCCAGGTCATTGGACAACTGGACCTGGCCATCGCCACCCTGCACGGACGGCAGACGCTCCATGGCGTCGCCAAGCTGCGAGCGCAGGAAATTGACGTTAATGCTGGCCTGGTTGAGCAGGTGACGCACGGTGCCACCTTCCTGGTCCAGCAACGCCACCATCAGGTGGACCGGCTCGATGAACTGGTTATCCCGACCGACCGCCAGCGATTGCGCATCCTGCAGCGCGGTCTGGAACTTGGTGGTGAGTTTGTCCATTCGCATGTTCGGATCCCCTCGGAAACGGTGATAGCTCTCTCTGCCCTGTTACATGGGGCCGGAGCACAGGGATCCAAAGGTCAGCCGTCGTTCTCGAGCCAGATCACCGTGCCCATACGGCCGGTTTCGCCGTCGCGGCGATAGGAGAAAAACCGCTTGTCATCCGCGTAGGTACACCAGCGGCCGCCGTGGATGCCGGCAACACCCAGTCCCTCCAGCCGCAACCGTGCCAGCAGGGGCAGGTCCGCGTACCAGTGCCCCGAGCGGCCGGCATGAAATGCGCGCTCGGCCTGGGCATCCGCGGCCAGAAAACGCTCTCGCACGTCGTCGCCTACCTCGAAATGGTCGGGCCCGATGGCTGGTCCCAGCCAGGCAAGCAGGTCTCCGGCGGGCCGGTCCATGGCCACGGCCGCCGCCTCGATGACGCCACCGGCCAGACCCCGCCAGCCCGCATGCACCGCCGCGACCCGCGAGCCTTTTTGATCGCACAACAGCACCGGCAGACAGTCCGCGGTGAGCACCCCCAGCGGCTGACCCGGGCGATCCGTCCACACGGCATCTGCCTCCGCCTCGGGAAGGGCGTCGTGAGCCGCCACGACCCGCATGCCGTGCACCTGGCGCAGCCAGAACACATCCCCGGGGAGCCCGGCGTTGCGGACCAGGGAACGCCGGTTGCGCGCCACCGCCTGCTCGCTGTCCGCCGTATTGCCGCCGAGATTGAGACTGGCGTAGGGACCAGCACTGACACCGCAACGGCGGGTCGTGGACACCGCTTGCACACGGGCCGGTGCCGGCCAGTCCGGGTCGATCCAGGGGTGGCTCATGCCGTCGTCCGTTGCTCATGTGCCCGCAATGCGGCGAGCACGTCCTCCATATCCGCCGGGCGCGGCGCCTCCCAGGAGACGGTTTCGCCAGTAGCAGGGTGGCTCAGCGCCAGGCGGGCGGCGTGCAGCGCCTGGCGCGCCAGCCCGCCCAGGGCCGTACGCAGGCTGTCGTCCGCACCCTTGGGCAGCCGGGGCCGGTGCCCGTAGACCGGATCCCCGACCAGCGGGTAGCGGCGATGGGCCAGGTGGACCCGCACCTGATGGGTGCGCCCGGTCTCCAGGAAG
>JAWOFB010000188.1:0-2618 GCA_046482445.1 Ectothiorhodospiraceae bacterium
CCCGCAAGGACCGCCCCGGCGGCCTCGTGAATCTGCTCGAGCCTCTTGCCCGTCACGAGATCAACATGACCCGGCTGGATGCCCGGCCTTCACGCCAAGGCGTGTGGGAGTACGCGTTCTTCATCGATCTCCTCGGACACGCGGAGGATCAGGCGGTCAAAGCGGCCCTGAATGAGATGAGCGAGCAGGCGTCGCTTTTCCGGATCCTCGGCTCCTACCCGCGCGCGGCCCGCTGATGGCTGCCGTGGACAGGCGTCCGGGGCGGGACGCGTGGGGCCGCAATGGCCGTGGAATCCTTTCGCCTCTGTTTTAGCGCCCGGAGTGCACATCCCATGAGCGAACTGCGACAGGCCTTTCAGCACCTCGCGAGCGAGGGTGTCCAGGGGCTGCAACCCTACGAACCCGGTAAGCCCATGGCCGAGCTCCAGCGGGAATACGGGCTCTCCGAGGTCATCAAGCTGGCGTCCAACGAGAACCCGCGCGGGCCGGCACCGGCGGCGGTGGCCGCTGCCCGCGAGGCCGCCGCGGACGTGCATCGCTATCCCGACGGCAACGGCTACGCGCTCAAGCAGGCGCTGGCGGTGCATCACGGCGTGGCGCCGGAGACCATCACCCTGGGCAACGGGTCCAACGACGTTCTCGCCCTGGTCGCGAGTACCTTCCTGCAGCCGGGCCGGGAAGCGGTATTCTCCGAGCACGCCTTCGCGGTCTATCCCATTGTCACGGCGGCATCCGGAGCGACCGCGCGGGTCGCGCCGGCCCTCGGACCGGATACAGCGATGCCCTACGGGCACGATCTCGAGGGCATGGCGGCGCTGGTGGGTGACGAGACGCGCGTGGTCTTTGTCGCCAATCCCAACAACCCCACCGGGACCTGGGTCACGCGGGATGCGCTCAAGGAGTTCCTGCGGGGCTTGCCGGATCATGTCATCGCCGTGGTGGACGAAGCCTACTGCGAGTACGCCGACGATCCGGCCATGCCGGACGTCACCGAGTGGCTGAGCGCGTTCCCGAACCTGGTTGTCACTCGGACGTTCTCCAAGGTCCACGGGCTTGCCGGGCTGCGGGCGGGCTACAGCATCGCCCACCCGGCGGTGGCGGAGTTGTTCAACCGGGTCCGTCAGCCGTTCAACATGAGCGCCTGTGCCCAGGCGGCGGCGGAGGCAGCCATCGGCGACCCCGACTACGTACGCGCCTCCGTGGCACTGAACAACGAGCAGCGCGAGTCCCTGCGTGAACGGTTGTCCGCCATGGGCCTCACGGTTCTGCCATCGGCCGGCAACTTCCTGTGTGTGCACGTCGGCGACGCCGCCGGGGTCAACGAGGGGCTGTTGCGCCAGGGGGTTATCGTGCGCCCGGTGGCCGGTTACGGGTTGCCCGAGTGGCTGCGCGTGACCGTGGGCCTGCCCGAGGAAAACGAGCGCTTTCTGGAAGCGCTGGCTCCGCTGGTGGACACAGCATGACAGCGCCGCTGGGTCCGATTGCACTGATCGGCACCGGCCTGATCGGTGGTTCCTGGTCCCTGGCCCTGCGCGAGGCCGGTCTGGTGAACGGGCCGATCACGGGTTGCGGCCGTTCGCTGGCGAACCTGGAGACGGCCCGGGATCGCGGCATCATCGACACGTTCACCACCGATGCGCGGGAAGCCGTGACGGGTGCGGATCTGGTGATCCTGGCGGTGCCGCTCGGCGCCATCGGGCCGGTGTTCGGCCGCATGCGGGATGCCCTGGAGCCGGATGCCGTGATCACCGACGTGGGTAGCGCCAAGCAGGGTGTCATGGCCGATGCCCGGCGTATGCTCGGGGA
This sequence comes from Ectothiorhodospiraceae bacterium, assembly GCA_046482445.1. Lineage (GTDB taxonomy): Bacteria > Pseudomonadota > Gammaproteobacteria > Nitrococcales > Aquisalimonadaceae > Aquisalimonas. Next base: position 1,807 of record JAWOFB010000188.1, read on the forward strand.
CGCGGCGGAGCGCTTCGTCCCCGGGCATCCGGTGGCCGGCAACGAGCGCACGGGGGCCGAAGCCGCCTTCCCGGAACTGTTCCGCAACCGCCAGGTGATTCTCACCCCGGACGAAACCACCGCCGCCTGGGCCAGCGACCGCGTGCAGGCGCTCTGGGAAGCGGTGGGTGCGCGCGTGGTGCGCATGACGGCCGCCCACCACGACGATGTCCTGGCAGCGACCTCGCACTTGCCCCACATGCTGGCCTACTCGCTGGTGGATACGCTGTCGCGCTGGTCCGACCGGGACGAGGTGTTTGCTTATGCCGCCGGCGGTTTCCGGGATTTTACGCGCATTGCTTCCAGCGACCCGGAGATGTGGCGGGATATTTGCGCGGCCAACCGGGAGGCGCTGCTAACGGCCCTGGACCGTTACATGGCGGATCTCGGCGAGCTGCGCGGGGCGATCCATGCCGGGGATACCGCGCGCCTGGAGGAAGTCTTTGTCAACGCCCGCGCCGCGCGGGACCGTTTCCTGGCGATGCTGGAGTCGTAATGGTGTGGGAGCGCGAGCGCGTCGATTACCACGTAACCCCCGGCGGCAGCCTGCGTGGCCGCATGCGCGTGCCCGGGGACAAGTCCATCTCGCACCGCGCGGTCATGCTCCGTGCGCTGGCCGAGGGCGAGACCCGGGTGAGCGGTTTCCTGGAGGGAGCCGACGCCCTGGCCACGCTGGCGGCATTCCGCGCCATGGGGGTTACGGTTGCCTGGCCCGAGGCCGGCAAACTCCGCATTCAGGGCGTTGGCCTGCACGGCCTCCAGGCTCCCAGTGA
>JAWOFB010000212.1:0-9382 GCA_046482445.1 Ectothiorhodospiraceae bacterium
CAGTGGCCCGGTGGCCAGGAACCGCTGCCGGGCCACGGCGCCGTGGTGGTGCTCGGTGGTCACGGTGGCCACGATGCCGCGCTGACCGTAGTCGACGCCCTCGGTGGCAATGCCCGCGTGCTCGCGCACCAGCGAACGCGCCCCGTCGGCACCGATGGCAACGCGCCCACGCAATCGCCGGCCGTCGGCCAGCTCGACACTGGCACCGGTTTCGTCGGTGGCCATGCGCGCCACCGGCGCCGGGCAATATTCGGTGACACGCGGCCGGCGACCCGCGGCCGCGCGCAGGCTGTCCCGGATCAGGTCGTTTTCGACAATATGGCCCAGCCAGGCCTCGCCGCGTTCGGCCGCGGTGAATGTGACGCCAGGGTGGCCGGCGGCATCCCAGGCGCGGATGGCCTCGAACGGGCTCACGCGGGCGGCGGCAATGGCGTCCCAGGCACCGAGATTCATCAGGAGTCGGCGCGTGGCCGGGGTGACCGCGGAGACGCGATTACTGACTCGCGCCGGATCCCAGGGCAGCGGCTCCCGCGCTTCGATCACGGCCACGGCCAGGCCGGCATCGGCCAGCCCGTTCGCCAGTGCCAGGCCGACCATGCCGCCGCCGACGATAATGCAGTCCGCGCGCTGCTCAGCCATGGGGCGCCTCCAGCGGCAAACCCCGAGCCAGGCGCGGCAACCGCCCGAAGCGCCCCATGGCCCGGTGCATGAGCTGCTCACGAGCCGCGGGCATCAGCTCCATGCCCACCAGCCCCAGGTTGCGCGCCAGTCGCAGGCCCGGCAGCCGGTTGGAGAACAACCGCACCAGGCCGTCGGTAAACACGGTTACGCGCCGGTGATCACCGGCCCGGGCGTCGCTGTAGCCCGCCAGTACATCGGCCGCTCCGGGGTCGCCATCGCGCCGCCCGACCGCATGCAGCCGCTCCGCCAGTTCGGCGACATCCCGCAGGGCCAGGTTCAGCCCCTGGCCGGCCACCGGGTGCAGGGTGCGCGCGGCATTGCCGATGACCACCCCGCGTTCGGTGACGCGCTGCTCGCTGCGGCGCAGACCCAGGGGATAGACGCTCCGACGCCCCACGGCCAGAAACCGCCCGAGCCGGTAACCGAAGGCCGCCTGCAGCGCCTCCAGAAAGGCCGCATCCGGCAGTGCTGCCAGCGTCTCGGCGCGCTCGGCGGGGGCGGTCCACACCAGCGCACAGCGCCCGCCCGTGAGCGGCAACACCGCCAGTGGCCCGTCGGGGGTAAACCGCTCGAAGGCCAGGCCGGCGGGATTGCGTGCCGGGGTGACGTTGGCCACCAGGGCCTGCTGGTGGTAGTCGTCAACACGCTGGCTCAACCCCAGCTGCTCGCGCAGCACCGAGTGCGTGCCGTCCGCTGCCACCACAAGCCGCGTGGTCATCGTGTCGCCATTGTCCAGGCTCACCTGGGCACCCTCGGGCGCTGTCGCGACATCGGTGACACCCGCGCCCAGCGTCGCCACGGCGGGACTCAGCGGCGTCAGCCGCGCCTGCAGCGCGCCGCCGAGGACACGGTTGGGAACCACCCAGCCCAGGGCATCCAGCCCCTCGCGCGCGGCCTGCAGGCGCGTCATGCCGAAGCTGCCCTGTTCGGAGACATGGATGGTGCGGATGGGCGCGGCCTCGGACGCGATGGCCGGCCAGACACCCAGGCCTTCGAGAATGCGCCGGCTGGCCGGGGCCAGGGCCGTGCTGCGGTCGTCATAGCCGGGTTGCTGCGCCGCCGCCGGCGGGGCCGGATCCACAATCCGGACCTGCAGGCCGCTGTCGCCCAGGGCCAGTGCCAGGCTCGTACCCACCAGCCCGGCCCCGGCAATGACCACATCGGCGCCCAGCGACGCCCCGCTCATGGGCTCTCCGCCATGGCGGCTTCCACGGCCGCCACGGTCTTGGGGACGCCGGCGCTGAGCACGTCATAGCCGCTGCTTGTGACGGCCACGTCGTCCTCGATGCGCACGCCGATGTTGTGCCAGCGCGGATCCACGTCGGGAATGCTGTCGGCGATGTACAGCCCCGGCTCCACGGTCACCACCATGCCCGGCTCCATGACGCGCCACTGGCCATCGATGCGGTAGTCACCCACATCGTGGACATCCATGCCCAGCCAGTGGCCGGTGCGGTGCATGAAAAACGGCCGATAGGCGCCGTCCTCGATGAGCGCATCCGGGTCGCCTTCCAGCAGGCCCAGGTCCACCAGGCCCCGCACCAGCACGCCCAGGGCCACCTCGTGGGGCCGGTTCCAGTGGTCACCGGGCTGGACCGCCTGGATGGCCGCCTCCTGGGCCGCCAGGACGATCTCGTAGACGGCCCGTTGCTCGCCGGAGAAACGGCCGTTCACCGGGAACGTGCGGGTGATGTCCGAGGCGTAGCAGTCCAGCTCCACGCCGGCGTCGATGAGCACCAGATCGCCGTCGCGCAGGCGGTCGGCATTGTCCACGTAGTGCAGGATGCAGCCGTTGCGCCCGCCCCCGACAATGGGTGGATAGGCAGGGCTGCCATTGTGCTGGCGGAACACGTACTGGAACTCCGCCTCCAGGGCGTACTCCGGCATGCCCGGGGTACAGGCCGCCATGGCCCGCCGGTGGGCCGCCGCGGAGACCTGGGCGGCGCGCCGCATCTGCTCGATCTCCGGGGCGCTCTTGATGAGACGCATCTCGTGCAGGGGCACTTCCAGCGCCACCAGCTCGCCGGGCGCTCGGGCACCACCCCGGGCGCGGGTGCGCACCTGGTTCACCCAGCCCAGGATCGCCTGGTCGAAATCCGCGTCGCGGCCCATGGTGCAATACAGCCGTTCCTTGCCCTCGAGCAGGCCCGGCAGGATGTCGTCGATATCGTCCACGGGAAAGGCGTCGTCCGCCCCGTAGCGCTCGCAGGCCCCGTCCTGGCCCGCCCGCGGCCCGTCCCAGACTTCCCGTTCCGGGTCGCGATTGCGGCAGAACAGGATGGTCTCGCCCTGCTCGCGCCCCGGCACCAGGACCAGCACGGCGTCCGGCTCCGGGAAACCGGTGAGGTAGTAGAAATCGCTGTCCTGGCGGTAGGGATGGTGCACGTCGCGGTTGCGCGGGCGCTCCGGGGCCGCGGCGATCACGGCCACGGCGTTGTCCCCCATGAGGTTCATGAGCTCGCGACGGCGGCGGGCGTACTCCTTGGGCTCCATGGGCTCTCCGTCAGTGGCTGCGCTGGCTGCCCTGATCGGCGTCATTGCCGGGGACTGGCACGGGCTCCCGGCGCCGTTGGGGTTGCAAATGCTCGCGCACCAGCAGCGCACCGGTGCGCACGAACTCCAGCAATTCCTGGTAGGCGGCCTCGTCGTCGTCGCCGGCCTCGTCACCGGCGGCATGGCTGATCTCGCCGAAATGCCCGACGATCTCGGCGACTTCCTTCGGCAGCTGGCTCTCGTCGGCGACACCGCCGACGCCGAGACCGTAGACGAAGCCGTGGGTCCAGTTGCCCAGGGCGTCGGCCCGGGTGACCACGTCGGCATCATCGTCGGGCAGCAGCAACTCAAAGGCCAGGTTACTGTCGTTCATGCCCTCGCTAGTGGCGGCGTACAACGCCGACAGGGCCTCCAGGCAGCGACGGGCCGCGTCGCCACGGGGCTCCGTGCCGGCCAGGACCTGGGCGATCCACTGGGCCGTCTCCACCTGACCGCCGGCGCTGAACATGCCGGCCAGCAGGCCCTGAGCCTCGGCGGCACCAATCTCGGCGTCCACCTCCGCCAGGGTGTTCTGGAGCTCGTCGTACGCGGGCATGGTCCGGGTCATGGCAATACCGTATTCAACGCCGCAGTCAGTGGCTATCCTATCACGGGCATGCGGGCCATCGGACTGACGGCCACGGGGGAAACAGGCATGAGCGAGAAGTCACCCAGGGCATTGCGCCAGGAAATGGACCGGCTGGAGCGCCAGGTCGATGCCCTGGTGCGCCACTGCGCCCGCCTGGAAGAAGAGAACCGGGTCCTGCGCGAGGCGCGCGACTCGCTCAATGCCGAGCGCGCCAGCCTGCTGGAGAAAAACGAGCAGGCCCGCTCCAAGATCGAGTCCATGATCGGTCGTCTCAAGGCCATGGAGAACAGCTGACATGCGCGAGGACGTGGAACCCGTCAAAGTCACCATCCTGGACAAGGAATACCGCATCGCCTGCCCCCCCGACGAGAAGGACGGGCTGCTGAGTTCCGCTCACCTGCTGGACAAGCGCATGCGCGAGGTCCGGGACAACGCCCGGACGCAGAGTCCGGACCAGGTGGCGGTGATGGCCGCACTGAATCTGACCCACGAACTGCTCCAGGCCCAGGCCCAGCAGAAAGAGACCGCGCGCCTGGTGGAAGACCGGGTGCGCGCCATGGAAGAGCGCATCGGCCAGATGCTGCCGGAGTCGTGAAACCGGCCTTGCAGTTGCCGGGGTTCGGTCCCAGTATAGGGCTTGCACTCCCTGCGGCGTTCGACAGCGGTCACAGCTATTCCTTGACCCTCAATTGAATCGCCAGGGGAATTGACGTAGCGGCGATCCGGTGTGCATGTCCGCCCCGATGCGGAAAGCCTAAGGCGTCGCTCGTCCTCCCCACCTGAACCTCAGGGTTCAAGGGGCGATACCGCACGGCGCGGCGGGGGGTGCTCGATTTGTAAATGGTCCGTGGGAGTTCGCCCGCCATGGCCTACTGGCTAATGAAATCCGAGCCGGATGTCTTCGGCATCGACGACCTGGCGGCGGCGCCGGACAGCACGGATCACTGGGACGGTGTCCGCAACTATCAGGCCCGCAACATGATGCGGGACCAGATGCAGCGCGGCGACCAGGTGTTTTTCTATCACTCGAACACCAAGGTCCCGGGCATCGTGGGCATCGCCGAGATCGTGCGCGAGGGGTATCCGGACCACACGGCCTTCGATCCGAACGACCCCCACTACGACCCCAAGAGTGATCCGGACAACCCCCGCTGGTACATGGTGGACCTGCGCTTTGTGCGGCGCCTGCAGCGGACGATTACGCTCACGGAGCTGAAACAGCAGCCCGAGCTCGCCGACATGCCGCTGGTGCGCAAGGGCAACCGGCTGTCCGTGATGCCGATCACCCCGGAGCAATGGCAGTTCATCCTGTCCCTGGAATGACGCCGTTCCCGTCCCGCCCCGCCCTGAACCACCACCCTGACGCCCGATCAAAAGCCTAAGCCGCGACGGTTCGCAGGCCGTGGTCCGGCCCACGGATGACCGGGTTCTCGGGCTCGCCGACATCCTCGTCGCCCTGGTGTGCGGCCCGACGGCGGCTAGCAGGTGCTGCGGGGTTGGGGACCAGGGGCGTAACCACCGCCACGGCAAAGCGCCGGTTTGGCCAAGGCCGTAACCGCTTCGGCGAATGGACATGGGGCGCCGACGAAGGCATGATTCCACGTTCCTGGGACGCCGGCGCGACCGCGTTCGCGCCGGCGGCTGGCCGGGCTCCCGACAGTGTGTGGCGGCGGTGGAAGCGCGATCAGCAACCGGATCGGGCGGCACGGGTTCGATACACTGTCGCGGCCGCCGCGCATGGCTGCGAACAGCGACGGGCTGCACCGCCCAGGTCACGACGGATTCCACCAAACCCGTCACAAAAACGAACAATATGAAGCCTTTACACGAATCCCCTTTTTGCTTTTATCAAGGGTGTGATATACGCTTCTGATTCATGCCTTCCTTGACGTAGGCGATCACCGGCATCGGGGGTGCGGGGTGCAAAACGAACAATCACACAACGATGGTGCTGCACCCGGCCAACCGCAGGGGCTGAAGTGGTGGACGCGACCGGTCCCCATGGTGCTGAGCAGCATCGGGCTGTTGTTCATCGCCGTGGGTCTGGTGGGTGCCGGCAGCAACGACACCGCCGCCACCGGCGACGGTGACAGCGATGAGCGCAAACTGAACCGCCCCGCACCGGACGGCGCCGCTGTCAGCGCAGCCGCCGACACAGCGTCAACGGCACCGACACTGGCCGGTCTCGCCGGCCACGAGCTGGCCACGGGAATGCCGCCGCTGCTCGGCGCGGCCGCCACGACGCCGGCCGTTATCGAAGCGGACGAGACTGGCGAGCCGGATGCCGCGGCCGCAGCGGAGCCGGATTCACCGGCGCCCCCGATGGAAGCGTTTACCTGGCCCCCCATGCCGACGCCGGCCGGTTCCGGTGCTGGCACTGCGGTCAACATCCCCTCGGCAGCCGCCGCAACCACCGAAGCGGGCGACGACGCCGATACCGTGCCGGATCGGGAAGACGTCACCGATGACCCGGACTGGCAGACGGTCACCGTCCGGTCCGGCGATTCGCTGGCGGCGATCTTCCAGCGGGCCGGCCTGGGTCCGGGGGAGCTGCACCGGCTCATCAACGCCGACGAGCGTGCCGCCGAGCTGCAGTCGATCTACCCGGATGACGAAATCCACTTTCACGTGGCCGACGAACAACTCCAGGGCCTGCGCTACGCCGTGGATCAGACGGAGACCCTGGTGGTGGATCGCGAGGACGACGCGTTCCAGGTGAGCATCGAACGCCAGAGCCTGGAGACGCGCATCCAGCGAGCCAGCGGCACGGTCAACCGGTCGTTGTTCGTCGCCGGGGTGGAACAGGGGCTGAGCCACAGCCAGATCATGCGGCTCATGTCCATTCTGGAATGGCGCGTGGACTTCGGCCGCGACGTGCGCGCCGGTGATCGCTTCGCGGTGGCCTACGAAAGCTATTACGTCGACGATGAGCACGTGCGCGACGGCCCCATCGTGGCGGCCCGCTACGTCAACCGCGGCCGCGACATCGAAGCGGTGCGCTACACCGATCCCGACGGCGATACCGGCTACTACGACCCCAAGGGCGAGAGCGTGCGCAAGGCATTCCTGCGCCGGCCGGTGGACAACGCCCGGATCAGCTCGTCGTACAACCCCAATCGCCGCCACCCGGTCCTGGGCGTCACCCGGCCGCACCTGGGGACCGATTTCGCCGCGAGCACGGGCACACCGGTCAAGGCCACCGGCAGCGGTCGGGTGGTGCACGCCGGGCGCAAAGGCGGTTACGGGCACACGGTGATCATCGAGCACGCCAACCGCTACCGGACGCTCTACGCCCACATGCGCGGCTATGCCAGCGGCATTTCCGTGGGCACGCGCGTGGAACAGGGTCAGACCATCGGCTATGTGGGCTCCACCGGCATGTCCACGGGCGCTCACCTGCACTACGAATTCATCAAGACCGGCGAGCACCGCGACCCCATGCGGGTGGACCTGCCCAACGGCGACCCCGTGGCGGACGCGCACATGGAAGACTTCCGTTCGCGCGTGGAACCGCGCCTGGCCTACCTCAACGACCCGGACGCCGACGACACGCAACTGGCCATGCGCGACCAGGGCGAGGAGTAGCGGGGCCAGCACCCTGCCAACGCACTCGTTGTCTGAACGCAGGGCGCGGACAGTGGTCTCAGTGGGTAGCGGCATTCCCGTCCGCAAGGAGGCCCCATGCGCCTGATCCGGCTCGTCTCTGTTCTCGGCCCGCTGCTCCTGGCTGCTGGCTGCGCCACGACGCCCGAGAGCATCCCGGATCCGGGTCCCGACAGCCCGACGCTCAGCGACGTGCGCGAGAAACCGGCGCGTTACCGGGGCGACCAGGTCCGCTGGGGCGGCACCATCGCCGGCGTCGAGAACCGCGCGGAGACGACGCTCATCGAGGTTGTCGCCCGCGAACTGGCCACGGGTGGACGACCGCAGTCCGGCGATGGCAGCCCGGGCCGCTTCCTCGCGGTCATCGACGGTTTCCTGGACCCGGCCATCCACCGCAAGGGGCGACAAATCACTGTCACTGGCAGCGTTGCCGGTATCACCCGGCGGCCGGTGGATGAACACGACTACCGTTATGTCCGTGTCGAGGCCAGCGGCCACCATCTCTGGCCCGAGCGCGTGGCGCGGGACGACCGAGACCGCTACTGGCGCCATCCGCCACCGTTTGCGCCCTGGCACCCGCGTGGCTACTACCCGGGCCACCCGTTCGGCTTCGGCCGCCCGTACTACTGACCCAGGAGGTGCCCAGCCCATGACACCGGCACGCCTGACGATCCTGCTTGTCATTCCGCTGGCCCTGGCCGCCTGCGCCGGCGGCCCGGAGTTCAACCGCGAAGGCGTTGAACGGGATCTGGACGCCCGGGAGGCAGCGGCCGGCGGCGTCACCGACACCACGATCATCTGGGGCGGTACCATTCTGGATACCCAGCCCCAGGAAGAGACCACGCAGATGGAGATCCTGGCGTACCCGCTGGACCGCAGCGAGCGCCCGCAGGTGGATCGGGGTTCCGTGGGGCGTTTCCTGGCCGTTGCCGACGGCTATCTGGAGCCGGCGGATTACGCCACCGGCCGTCAGGTCACCGTGCGCGGCGAACTCACGGAAACACGCCAGGCCACCATCGGCGAGGCGGACTACCGCTACCCGGTGGTCACCACCGACACCGTCCACCTCTGGCCCCGGGACAGCGGCGGCGGCTCCAGCCGCCCGCGCATCCACCTGGGCATTGGCGTGGGCATCCTGCGGTAGGCAGCGCCCTGCCTGCGCGAGCCAGCGTTCTGATAGGCTACTGGCCGCGCCCAGCAACCGGATAGCAATCCCATGAGCGAGTCCCTGAGCCAGCGCCTGGCGGAGACCGTCGGCGCCCGGCCCGAGCAAGTCGATGCCGCGGTACGCCTGCTGGACGACGGCGCCACCGTCCCGTTCATCGCCCGCTACCGCAAAGAGGCCACCGGCGGGCTGGATGACACCCAGCTCCGCGACCTGGAAGAACGGCTCGTCTACCTGCGCGAACTCGACGAGCGCCGGGACACCATCATCCGCACCATCCGCGAGCAGGGTCAGCTCACCGATACCCTGCACCGTGACCTGCTCGCCGCCACCACCAAGACGCGGCTGGAAGACCTGTACCTGCCCTATCGCAAGAAACGCCGCACCCGCGGCCAGATGGCCCGCGAGGCGGGACTGGAGCCGCTGGCTCGGGCACTGCTGGCGGACCCGGATCAGGATCCCCACACCCGGGCGGCGGCGTTCGTCGCCCCCGAGCAGGGGGTCGCCGACAGCCAGGCCGCCCTGGACGGGGCCCAGGCCCTGCTCGCGGAGGAAGCCGCGGAGAACCCGGAGCTGGTAGGACGCTTGCGGGACTACGCCTGGCAAAACGGCGTCCTGGTCGCCGAGGTGGCACCCGGCCAGGAAGAGGCCGGCGCCAAGTTCAGCGATTACTTCGGTTACGGCGAGCCGCTGCGCCGCATCCCCTCCCACCGGGCGCTGGCGCTGCTACGCGGGCGGCGCGAGAAAGTCCTGCGGCTGGCCATCGCCATCGACGGGGACGACCCAGGACCGTGCCAGGAGCGCGTCGCCGG
>JAWOFB010000057.1:0-4066 GCA_046482445.1 Ectothiorhodospiraceae bacterium
GCCGCATACTGCAGGCTTCGCTCATGTGCGGGCGTGGGGCCATAGGTCGAACCGGCGACCCCCGCCGTTGCGTGCATGAGCCAGTTGCCGACCCGGTGAATCTCGTAGTCGCCAACCTCCTGCTTCGACCGGTGTCCGGAGAGTGCCTGATCCAGGTCGTAAAGCTCCTGCCGCAGCGTGTGCAGGCGCTCGTCCAGCTCGCCCGGTACCCGGGCCGTAGCCGCCAGCATGGACTGCATGACCTCAACGTCCTCAACGGCATCTTCCAGAGCGTAGCGAGCCGCGCTGAAGCGACCGGACAGCGCCGACAGCTCTTGCCAGAAGGCGTCAACCTCCTCCAGTGCCGCACCCTGAAGGGCGCCTTCATGCAGGCGCTTGACGGTGACGGTCACCGGATCTGCCAGGCTGCGCGTCTTGCCGTCCTTGAGCAACACCAGCTCCGCGCTGTAATCGCCCGGCATGGCGAGGAAGCCCTTCGGCTGCTGTCCCTGCCAGTTGCGCGGGGTCTCCACGGCACCGCTGTAGGGGTGGCGCAGATCCCAGGCCACGCGCTGGAAGCCCTTATCTGCTGGGGCATCAACGCGGCGGATGACCTGGTCGTTGGCATCACGGATGACCAGCTTCAGCGCAGGTGCCGCCTCACGCCGTTCGGCCTCTACCGCGTCCCAGCCGACAAAGCCGACGTTCTGGCCCTTGTCGAGACGTGCTTTCTCATCCTGCTGTCGCTGCGCTTCAAGGGTGCTGAAGCCCTCCGCGAGGTGATAGGTGAATACCGCGCCAAACGGCGGGTTGTCCGCGGCATAGAGACCATCGCCCTGACTTCCCAGTCGACGGGCCCCCATCACGCTGCGCTCTATGTACCACCAGGCATCGCGTGGTTCGAACAGGCTGGCTTCGGCTGCCAGTGTCTCCGCGTCCAGATCGCGCAGCGCACTGTAGTCATCGAGAACGTAGATACCACGGCCAAAGGTGCCGGCAACCAGGTCATTCTCGCGTCGCTGGATCTGCAGATCACGCACCCCGATGGTCGGTGCATCGCCCCACAGCTTGTGCCAGCTGTCGCCAGCATCCAGTGTGAAGAAAACGCCGAACTCGGTGCCGGCAAACAGCAGGTCGGCGCGCTCGTGGTCCTGCACCATGCGCCAGACCAGGTGCCGGTCCGGCAGTCCGTCGCCAATGCTGCTCCAGCTGCGACCGCGGTTGCGGCTCACCAGCAGGTACGGCTTGAAGTCACCGTACTTGTGGTCGTCGAGGGCGACATAGACGGTGTCCGCATCGTGCAGGTCGGCGCGAATATCGTTCACGAACGCGGTTGCCGGGACACCGGGCAGCTTGCCCACTTCCAGCGCACGCCAGCTGTCTCCGCCATTTTCGGAGATCTGGATCATGCCATCATCGGTGCCGGCATACAGGAGACCTTCAACAATAGGAGACTCTGCCAGCGAGGTGATGGTGTTGTAGTCGGACATGGCATACATGTCCCAGGGTGCATCCCAACTCCACTGCCGGTCCATCAGCGGCAGGCGCATACGATCCTGGTTGCGCGTGAGATCCCCGGAAATTGCCGTCCAGTCATTGCCGCGGTCCTCGGAGCGCCAGACGCGCTGCGAGGCGAAATACAGGCGGGTAGGCTTGTGCGGGCTGACCAGTATCGGCGAGTCCCAGTTGTAGCGCTCTGCCGGGTCGCCGGGGGCCGGCTGCGGCTTGATGTAGACCGACTCGCCGGTCGTGAGATCCAGGCGCGTCAGGTTGCCCTGCTGCCACTGGGCGTAGGCAATGTCGGGATTGCCCGGCTCCGTGGCCGGCTGGTGGCCGTCGCCACCAAGCACCACGCGCCAGTCGGAATTGAGGATGCCGTGGACATTGTCCGTGCGTGACGGACCGCGCTGCGTGCTGTTGTCCTGGGTACCGCCGTAGATGTTGTAGAAGGGCTCGGCATCATCCAGCGCCAGCTTGTAGAACTGCGTGATGGGAAGGTTGGCCATGTAGCGCCACTTTTCGCCGAGATCGAAGCTCTCGTAAAGGCCACCGTCCGTGCCCATCATGATGTAGTCGGGATCTGTCGGGTGGAAGTTGATGGAGTGCATGTCGCCATGCTGGAACGGCGTGATCTGGGGAGTGAAGGTCTTGCCGCCGTCCTTGGATACCTTCACGTTCGGTCCGACCAGATACAGCCAGTCGTGATGATGGGGGCTGGCGTAAAGCTCCTGGTAATAATGCGGCCCGGTGCCACCACCGACAGCATCGGCGCCGCGCTCCCAGGACGCACCGCGGTTCGCCGAGCGGAACACGGCACCCTCGCGGCGGTTCAGCTCCAGCGCGGCGTAAACCACGTCGGGATCGGTCGCGGAAATGGCCAGACCGATCTTGCCGATATTGCCGTCGGGGAGGCCGTTCTCGAGTTTCTGCCAGCTGCGGCCGCCATCGAGGGAGCGGTGAACACCCGACTCGGGGCCACCGCCCATGTAGGCGGCCACCGTGCGATGATGCTGCCACGTTGCGGCGTAGAGCACGTCCGGGTCGCGCGGATCGATGATCACATCGGTGACCCCGGTCCACTCGTCGTCACCCAGCGTTTTCTCCCAGGTCTCGCCGCCATCGGTGCTGAGGAAGAGCCCGCGATCACCCCCCTTGCTCCAGAGCGGTCCCTGCGAGGCGGCCCAGAGGGTATTCGAATCCTCGGGGTGAACGATGACTTTCGAAATGTGCTCGGAGTTCTTCAGCCCCATGTTGGTCCAGCTATGACCGCCATCGTCCGAACGGTACACGCCGTCACCGTAGGCAACGTGGCGGCCACCGACATTCTCGCCGGTACCCACCCAGACGGTTTCCGGGTTCGAGGGATCCAGGGTGACAGAGCCAATGGAGTAGGAGGTCTGCTGGTCGAAAACAGGTGTCCAGGTGACGCCGGCGTTGACGGTTTTCCAGACGCCGCCGGAGCCCACGGCAACGTACCAGACGCTGTTGTCATCCGGATGCCAGGCAACATCCGCAATGCGACCGGACATGAAGGCCGGGCCGATGTTGCGCCACTCCAGACCGCTGAAATCGGGCCCCTGTGCAGACTCATCGGCAATAACCGCCCGACCCCCGAACCCCAGGCCGGCGAACAGCAGCACAGCCGCCATACAGGACATCCATCGTTGCATCTGGCACCTCGTTGTCAGTCTTCGAAAATCGTTACTGAAGCAGAAGTGTACGCAATTTTTTCTTTGGGGTCAGGTCCCGCCAGGGCATGCCCCCATGAGGGCGGGACCCGCCCCCGGCGGTGGTACACTCGGCATCTCCACGTTCAAAAAAGTGATACCCAAGCCCATGCGTCTATCCACGTTTGCCGCCCTGCTCTGTCTTTTCGTCGCGCACGCCGCCACGGGCGACCCGACCCGGGAGCAGATCGCCCTGCGCAGCATCGGCCCGGCGGGGATGAGTGGCCGCATCACCGCCATCGATGTCGTCCCGTCCGACAAGCGTGTCTGGTACATCGGCGCCGCATCCGGCGGCCTGTGGAAAACGACCAATGCCGGCATTACCTTCGAGCCGGTTTTCGACCAGCAGCCGACGCAGGCCATCGGCGCGGTCGCCATAGCGCCGTCCAACCCCGATGTGGTGTATGTGGGCAGCGGCGAGGGCAACCCGCGCAACTCGCAGTCGAGTGGCAACGGCATCTACAAAAGCACGGATGGCGGCAGCACGTGGCGACACCTGGGCCTGGAGCAGAGCCGCAACGTCTACCGGATGATCGTGCACCCGGAAAACGAACAGATCGTCTGGGCCGGCATACTCGGCGACCCCTTCCGCGATAGTGAGATACGCGGGTTATACAAGTCCATCGACGGCGGCGAGAGCTGGACGAAAGTGCTCTACAGCAATGCCAGCAGCGGTATCGCCGAGCTGGTCATGGACCCGGAAAACCCCGACAGACTCATGGCCGCGCTGTGGGAGTTCCGTCGCAGTCCCTGGGACTTTGTCTCGGGGGGAGAAGGCTCGGGGCTCTTTGTGAGCGACGATGGCGGTGACACCTGGAAGGAGCTTGACGACGCCATCGGCCTGCCGGCGAAGCCCTATG
>JAWOFB010000160.1:0-9277 GCA_046482445.1 Ectothiorhodospiraceae bacterium
GTCTACGTGGGCGACTCGATCACCACCGACCACATCTCGCCGGCCGGCGCCATCAAGCCGGATAGCCCGGCAGGTCAGTACCTCCAGGAGCAAGGTGTCGAGCCCAAGGAGTTCAACTCCTACGGCTCACGGCGTGGCAACCACCACGTCATGATGCGCGGTACCTTTGCCAACGTACGGCTGCAAAACAAGATGGCCCCCGGGACCACCGGCAGCTGGACCAGCCACGTCCCGAGCGGCAACGTCATGAGTATCTACGATGCCGCCATGCGCTATCGTGACGAAGGGACTCCGCTGGTCGTGCTCGCCGGCAAGGAATACGGCACCGGCTCCAGTCGCGACTGGGCCGCCAAGGGCACGAACCTGCTGGGCGTACGTGCGGTGATCGCCGAGAGCTACGAGCGTATCCATCGCTCCAACCTGGTCGGCTTCGGGGTCATCCCGCTGCAGTTCCAGGAGGGCGATTCCGCCGAAGGACTGGGTCTGACCGGCGAAGAGCGCTTCGACATCAGCTCCCTGGAAGGCGAGCCGCGCATGGTGACCGTCACCGCCACGGCACCGGACGGCAAGCAGACCCGGTTCGATGCCCATGTCCGCGTGGACACGCCCAAAGAATGGGACTACTACCGTAACGGCGGTATTCTGCACTACGTGCTTCGCAACCTGGCCCGCGCCGGCTGACACCGTCGGCAAACTCGGTGGCTGGGGTCCATCACGGACCTCCGCCACCGGGTACGACCGCGTTCCCACCCCGGCTCAAGGATCGGCTCTCCGGGTCGATAGCCCTCACGAGGTGGCCTGAATCCAAGGCCGCATGAGGGTGGTCATCATGGCGCGGATCCCGATTCTGGCGGTTCAGGTGCAGTACTTGGCCTTCATCGGCGCGCTGCTGGTGCCGGCTGTGGTTTTCGGCCAGCCCGATACGGACCGCCGTTACGGCCCGAGTCTCAACGAGACCGAGTGGACAGTCAGGCAGGACGGGAGTACGTGCCATCTGCTGCAACCGGTTCCCCGCTTCGGTCTCGCGGTGTTCTCGGCCAGCGCCAATGGCACCCAGACCCTGCGCATCTACACCCATCGACCGCCACGCCAGACCCGGAGGGTCACCCTGTGGTCGCAGCCGCCGGAATGGCAGCCGGGCGAAGCACAGCGGGTAGGCTATACCCAAGCCATGACCGACCCGGCGACGTTCCGTCTTAACCATGCCACCGCCAACCGGGTCCTTCAGGAGCTGGAACGCGGCCGCCGGCCGCTACTGACGTTCGACGACTGGCACAACCCCGCAGAGACCGTCGCGGTAGCCCTTTCCCATGCGGCCTTCCGCCGGGTTTTCCAACGATACCTGGAGTGCACGGGGGATCTCGCACCCGGACTCGACGGACTGGAGTCCACGGCCGCCACGAGCACGAACGCGGGCGCTCCCGGGATGCAACTCCTCAGCGGGGATCGACAGGTGACGCTCCCGGGCCTGGAGCGAGCGCAGGAACTCTCGCGGGTTCCACCGCCACCACGCAACAGCGTTCTCTCGTCCTACGGGCATCGACGGGGCCAGGCCTATGCCGAGGCTTCCGACGGCGAAGACGGCGTGGCCGACCCAGCGCGCGTGTACTTCGTGCACGACGATACCGGTTTGACGCGCCGCGAGCGTGATCGCCTGCAGGCTTTTGTTGAAGCAATGGACGAGGACGCGGGAGAAGTCACAATCACAGGTCACACCGACAACACCGGCAGTGCGGACTACAATCGGGCCCTGGGACGGCAACGGGCCGAGGCCGTGCGCACCTACCTGGAAGACGCGGGCGTCGCGAGCGACCGAATCGCCATCGAAACCGCGGGCGAGGAACGCCCGGAGGCGGACAACGACAGCGACTACGGCCGTGCCGTGAACCGGCGCGCACGTGTGCAAGTCGAGTAACACAGCCTGTACACTACTCACCGACTCGCGCCCTAAACCAGACCCCGGAGCAACCATGACGACTGCGGGAGACCAGGCCACCGGCGTTCCGGTGAGCCTCTATCTGGACTACGCCTGCCCGTTTTGCTTTGTCGCCAGCGAGCGTCTGGAGCGGCTGGCACAGCGCTTTGATCTGGACATCCTGTGGCGGTTCATTGAAGGCCACCCGGAGACACCAACCGCTGGCGCGCCGCTACCCGCGGACAGCAACGAGCGCTCGGAAACCCTGGTGACCATGATCCACGAAGACGGTTTGCCCTGGCAGCCACCGGCATTCCGCACCAACAGCCGATTGGCACTGCTGTTGGCGCAGACCGTCCAGCTCTACCGCCGCGAGCGCTTTAGCGCGTTGCACCAGGCATTGTTCCGTGCGCATTTCGGTCAGGGCCGCAATCTCGGTGACTCCGAGACGGTCCGCAGCGTGGCCGCTGAACAAGGCGTGGATGACCTCGTCGATACAGCCTGGAACACAGCCGAGCCCATCCAGGTCTTCCTGTCCCACGTCGAGGCGGCCCAGGAGCTGGCAATCACCAGCCTGCCGACCCTGGTTGTCTCCGAACGCGTATTCCCCGGCGCCGTCTCCATGGACCTCCTCGAGCAGTCACTCACGCAGCATTACGGCGCCGAAGGCTGACGGAGGCGATGCACAGCCGGAACAGACGGCAGCCTGGTCGGTCAGGATGAACCCGGTCCGGGCAACCGCCGCCGCAACGACGCCAGGCCGTTGGTCGATGACCACTGCCCCTTGCGCGCGGTGTCCTCGATCCACAACGGTAAAAAGATCACCAGATCGTAGACCTGCACCAGTACGGCCCCCGCAAAAGCCGCCAGGCTGGCTAGCAGGCGCAGGAACAGAATCATCAGGTGCAGAACGCCAGCCGCTATGAGCCCGACAACGGGTGTCGTGTTCAGCACCACCCCGGCAAGCGCGACGCCGGTGAACGCCAGGGCCAGTGGCAGCAGGAACACCAGCAGCACGGCCAGCACCTGCGCTGTCATGCCTGCCCAGGGCGTATCCAGAACCGCCGGCGGTACACCGCCGTAGCGCATCTGGAGAAAGGCCGCGCCGCCGGCCAGCAGCAGCAAAGCCAGGAAGGCCAACCAGAACAACCAGCGCCGGGCCCACTCGGGCATTGCCGCAATACCCGGCAGCAGCGTCGTCATGTGGCAGGACTCCAGCAGCACCAAGCCGAGCAAGGCCATTGCCAGGATCACCAGTCCGGTGGTGACGCTCCCCTGCCCCGGCCAGCCAGCCGCCAGCGGCGCGTTGCCCAGCAGCAACGTCAGCGGGTCAGCGAGCAGCGTAGCCAACAGGGCAAAACCCATTGCAGCCGCGGCCAGACCCGCGAAGGAGAGCAGGAACCGCCACACCACGCCACCAGCAAGCGCACCCGTGCGCACCTCCTGAGCCCGACCCAACGCCTGGTAGCTTTGCATACCGTTGAGGATCCGATCCGTGCGGGCACGAAGCCGATCCACCCGCTCACTGAGGGAATCCAGGGCGCGTCGCGTGCGCCGCCAATAGGGCATTGTCCTGTGCAATAGCAGGTAGCGGCGACGTGCCGCACGGCGATAGGCATCCAGCAGGTCGACACGCTGTTGCTCCAGGCCGTCGCGCAGATCCTCCAGTGCACGACGCACACTGGGGTCGGCCGTCGCCAGCTCCGGCCCCATGTGCTCGAGCAAACGCGGCCAGCCCGGGATCTGTGGGGGTACAGCCCCGCTGCTGCGGTAGTCCTCTTCGAGAACGCTTAATTGTTCCTGAACCCGTTGCTGCAAGGCGGGGAACTGGTCCAGTTCCGCCCGCAGCGCCCCCACGAGGTACTGCAGATCCATTTCGGTGCGGGCCAGACGACGGGCTCGCGCCCGCGCGACCAGGGCCGCCCGGGTCCAGGCCTGGACTCGGGCGACCGCGGAAACACAGTACGCGGCGAGTACGCGGCTGAGCCGGCGCACACCCTGTGTGACCACGCGAATCAGGCGATGGGCCTGCTCCCGCGCGAAATAGCCGATGACGATGATCAGGACGATCCAGATCACGGCATCGAGTGTGGCACTCCCGGTGTTCAACAAGGCGCCCTCAGTGCCCATGCGGTGTCCTTCTCTGGCGGGTGCCTTGGTAGTATGCGGGGGAAGCTGGCGGCGGAGCAAAAGCCCCGACGGCCGTATGCGTGTGTCACCATCGTGTCACACGAATGGTGTAGCCTTTCGCCGCTTGTGTTTCGGCAACGTAGCTGCTCCGTTGCACGGCAGCCGCACCGCGAGGAGATCTCTTGGACGTACCCAATCTCAAGCATCCGGACCTGTATATCAATCGTCACCTGAGCATGCTCGAGTTCACCGACCGCGTGCTGCACCAGGCCCGGGATCCGAGTGTGCCTCTGCTCGAGCGGCTGCGTTTTCTGTGTATCGTCAGCACGATTCTGGACGAATTCTTCGAGATCCGGGTCGCTGGCCTCAAGCAAGCGCAGGAGCTGGGGTCGACGCAGGCGGGTGCGGACAACCGCACGCCCCAGGAAATTCTGCGTGCGATCAGCGAGCGAGCACGCACGCTGGTGGACGAGCAGTACCGGACACTCAACGAGGAACTCATTCCGGCCCTGGCCGATGAAGGGATTCGCTTCATACGTCGTGACGAATGGTCCGCTGCCCAACAGCAGTGGGTGGAGCGCTACTTCGAGGACGCCCTCTTGCCGGTGCTGAGCCCCCTCGGACTGGATCCGGCCCATCCCTTCCCGCGCATCCTGAACAAGAGCCTCAACTTCATCGTTGAGCTCGAGGGCAAAGACGCCTTCGGACGCAACAGCGGCATGGCCGTGGTCCAGGCACCCCGCTCCCTGCCGCGACTGATCCCGGTCCCTGACGACGTGGCCAGCGCGCCGTCAGAGTTCGTCTTTCTCTCCTCCATGATCCACGCGCAGGTCCATCAGCTGTTTCCCGGCATGACGGTCAAGGGTTGCTTCCAGTTCCGGGTCACTCGCAACAGCGATCTGTACGTGGACGAGGAAGAAGTGGATGACCTGCTGGTCGCCATGGAGGGCGAACTGCAATCGCGGCGTTACGGCGACGCCGTGCGCCTGGAGGTGGCGGCGAACTGCCCGGACCACATGACGCGGTTTTTGCTGGAGGAGTTCGAGCTCACCCGGGACGATCTCTACCAGGTGGACGGTCCCGTGAACGTCAACCGGCTCATGGCGATTTGCGACAGCGTCGACCGGCCGGACCTCACCTTCGCGGCCTTTACGCCTGGTGTGCCGACAGCCGTGAGCCGCAGCAGCGACATCTTCAAGTTGCTCCGCCAGCAGGACGTCCTGCTCCATCATCCGTTTGAATCCTTTGCCCCGGTGATGGACTTCGTCCGCCAGGCCGCGGGTGATCCGCGCGTATTGGCCATCAAACAGACCTTGTACCGGACCGGCCCCGAGTCCGCGATTGTCGACGCCCTGGTCAACGCGGCGCGGGCGGGTAAGGAAGTGACCGTTGTCATCGAGCTGCGCGCGCGCTTCGACGAGGAAGCCAATATCCAGCTCGCGAATCGGCTACAGGACGCCGGGGCCCACGTCGTCTACGGCGTCGTGGGCCACAAGACCCACGCCAAGATGCTTCTCGTCGTCCGGCGGGAGAACGGCAAGCTGCGCAACTACGTGCACCTGGGAACCGGGAACTACCATTCTCGGACAGCGCGGCTTTACACCGACTATGGACTGCTCACCGCCGACCGCACCACCGGCGAGGACGTCCACAAGATTTTTCTCCAGCTCACCAGCCTGGGCAAAGTGGCGCGCCTGGAAAAACTACTCGAATCCCCGTTCACCCTCTACGACAGCCTGATCGGGGCCATCGACCGCGAGGCCGAGAATGCCCGCGCGGGCGAACCCGGACGCATCATCATCAAGGTCAACGCCCTGGTGGAACCCAAGACCATCCGCGCCCTCTACGCGGCCGCCATGGCGGGCGTGGACATCGACCTGATCGTGCGTGGCATGTGCTCCCTGAGACCGGGCATCGCGGGCGTGTCGGAGCGCATTCGCGTGCGCTCAATCGTTGGTCGCTTCCTGGAGCATACCCGGGTGTTCTACTTCGCCAATGCGGGGCGCCCTCTGCTTTACGCCTCCAGCGCGGACTGCATGGAGCGCAACTTCTTCCGACGCGTGGAGACGGCGTTTCCCATCGAAGACCCCGAGCTGCGCGACCAGGTGCTCCATGACCTGGACCTGTACCTGCGTGACAACACCCAGGCCTGGTACCTGCAACCCGATGGCACCTACGTGCGGGCGCACCCGCAGGACGATGCCGAACCGGTGACCTCGCAACTCGAGCTACTGCATGCGCGGGCCGGACAAGTGTGAGCCTCGCGCGGTTGGGCAACGGGCGACAGCGCGCCTGTTTTCCGTTACCCTCCCGGGCCATGGAAAACGATCTCACCACCGACGTTACATTCAAGTCCCTGGGTCTCACGCAGAGCCTCCAGGACGGCCTCGACGAAGCCGGCTTCACGCACTGTACCCCGATCCAGGCGGCGACCCTGCCCCTCGCCCTGCAGGGGCGGGACGTAGCCGGTCAAGCCCAGACGGGTACCGGTAAGTCCGCGGCCTTCCTCCTGGCGACCATGCATTACCTCATGGAAACGCCGGTCGAGGAAGACAAACGCGGGCCCTGGGCGATCATGCTGGCCCCGACGCGCGAGCTGGCACTCCAGATCCACAAGGATGCCGAGCAACTCGGGCGCTTCACCGGCCTGAATTGCGTGGCGGTTTACGGCGGTACCGGGTACGACGAGCAGCGTCGGGCCCTCCAGAGCGAGACCGACATCATTATCGGCACGCCGGGGCGCATCATCGATTTCTACAAACAGAAGGTCTTCAGCCTGAAGAACATCGAGGTCGTGGTGCTCGACGAGGCCGACCGTATGTTCGATCTCGGGTTCATATCGGACATCCGGTACCTGTTGCGGAAAATGCCGCCGCCGGACCGGCGCATCAACATGCTCTATTCGGCGACCCTCTCCCATCGGGTCATGGAACTCGCGTATGAGCATATGAATGATCCCGAGACGGTGCGTATCGAAACGGAACAGGTGACCGCCGAAAACGTTAGCCAGAAGCTGTATCACGTCCCCAAGGAGGACAAGATTCCGCTCCTTCTGGGGCTGTTCCGAGAGCATGAGCCGACGCGGACCATCGTGTTCGTTAATACCAAGCGAACCGCCGATGATGTGCTGGGCTATCTGCGCGGCAACGACCACACCGCCGAGGTCATCTCCGGCGATATTCCGCAGAACAAGCGTGAGGAACTGCTCAAGCGATTCCAGGACGGCGATCTGCCCATCCTCGTGGCCACGGATGTCGCCGCCCGCGGGTTACACATCCCGGACGTGAGTCATGTCATCAACTTCGACCTGCCTCAGGAACCCGAGGACTACGTTCATCGCATCGGGCGCACCGCCCGCGTGGGCGAGTCCGGCGATGCCATCAGCCTGGCCTGTGACCAGTACGTCTACTCCCTGCCGGATATCGAGGCGTATATCGGAGAGAAGATCCCGTCGGAGGTCGTCGACGGCGATATCCTGGTCGAGCCCAAGCCACCGAAGCGCCCCAAGCGCGCCGCGGGTAACCGCGGGGGACCGCGCAAGGCCGGCGGTCGCAACAGCGGACCGCGGGACGAAGCTGCCCAGGGGTGAAGACCCGGCAACACGGGCCCCATCGGGAGGCCCGATGAACTTCCTGGCACACCTGTATCTGGCGGACGTAGACGATCAGCATCGCCTCGGCAACCTTGCGGGTGACTGGATCAAGGGGCGTCTGGAACGCCAGTCCCACCCGCGGCGCGTTATTGCCGGGGCCCAGCGACACCGCTTCGTGGACCGCTTTGCCGACCAGCATCCTGCGGCGCTTCTGGCACGGCAAGCGCTTGGTCAGGAGCGCCGCCGCGCCGCCGGGATCATTCTGGATGTCGCCAACGATTATTTCCTTACGCGTCACTGGTCGGCCTACAGCGGTGAATCCCTGCCCGCCTTTATCGCCTCAGGCTACGCGAGTCTCGAGCGAACGCGCGCCGACTGGCCCGCGCAGGCGCGGCCGGTCCTGCAGCAAATGATCTCCCACGACTGGCTCAATCGATACACCGACCTTGCCGCCGTCGCCTGGACGCTGGACCGCATCGGGGGCCGCATGCGACGTGACCCCGGTCTCGCAGACTGCTTACCGGTGCTCGAGGCCTGCCATGAAGCGCTCGAGAGGCAGTTTCACGCGGTCATTGACGATTTACGTGCGGCCTTGGCCAGCACAACCAACTCGAGCTCAAGCGGCGATTCATGACGCCGGGCGGATCCTTCATTCAGCGACAAGGGCCCGGCTGCAAGTAGGGCAGGCGGCAACGGGAGGTGGCGTGGGATTCGCGGTGAACGCTCTCCGTGATCCGCTGGATCGGGCACCCGGCCCGGTACGGACAACGTCACCCACCCGGAACACGCTTGTACAACTGTTGTCGATACAGATGTTATCATCAGCGCGAAATCGATTGGCGCTATCAATTGTTACCTTTGTCTCCAGCGGGAGTCCGTCATGGAACTCGATCCACTGCTTCTGTCGCGCATCCAGTTCGCCTTCGTGGTGTCGTGGCACATCATCTTTCCTGCCTTCACCATCGGTCTGGCCTCGTTCATCGCCGTTCTTGAAGGGCTCTACTACAAGACCAACAAGCCGGTCTACCTGCGACTGTCGAAGTTCTGGATCAAGATCTTTGCCGTGTCCTTCGGCATGGGCGTGGTCTCGGGGATCGTCATGTCGTTCCAGTTCGGCACCAACTGGAGCGTGTTCTCGCACGCGTCGGCCAACTTTATGGGGCCGGTGCTCAGCTACGAGGTCGTGACCGCCTTCTTCCTCGAAGCCACCTTCCTGGGTGTGCTCCTGTTCGGCCGCGACAAGGTGCCCCACGGAGTTCACCTTCTGGCGGCAATCATGGTGGCGCTGGGGACATTCCTGTCGACATTCTGGATCCTGGCGGCCAATAGCTGGATGCAGACACCGGCCGGTGTCGAGATGGTCGACGGGGTCTTCCGGGTGACGAGCTGGCTTGAGGCGATCTTCAATCCCTCCTTCCCCTACCGGCTGTTGCACATGGTCATGGCTGCGTTCCTGACAACCGGCTTCTTCGTGGTTGGTGTCAGTGCCTGGTACCTGCTCAAGAATCGCGCGCAAGAGCCGGCCAAGGTCATGTTCTCCATGACGCTCTGGCTGCTTGCGGTGCTGGCCCCCGCGCAGGTGCTCGTGGGTGACATGCACGGGATCAACACGCTGGAGCACCAGCCCCAGAAGGTCGCGG
>JAWOFB010000167.1:0-2803 GCA_046482445.1 Ectothiorhodospiraceae bacterium
CGCCCACGATGGTCTCGGGCGACTGGCAGAAATTCATGCCCGGTGTCGGCCCCGGAGATATCGCCGCCAGCCCGCTCAATCCCGTGTGCTGGTCGGCGTCGGGGTCGCATCATGAGTGATCTGCTGTCGCGTAGCTCCGCGCACTGGTCGGAAGAAAAGAGGGCGGGCATGGAGGCGTTTTATACCCTTGCCACGGACGATTACCGTCATCTGGCGCAAGCCAGGGATTGGCCAACCCTGTTCGAGGCCCTGGAAGCCCGTGCCGGTAACCGGCCGATCCGGTTACTCGATGTCGCATGTGGATCCGGAAAATTCCCGAACGCGCTGGTGCGTCACACCGGACTGAACAACGCCCTCAGCCAGCCCATCGAGACGTCGCTACTGGACCCATCCTCATTTTCCATTGCCGAAGCGCGGGCGGCGCTGCCCGCGCCGTTCCGCCCGGCGGCCGAACTCGAAACGACGCTGCAAGCGTTCACGCCGCCAGCGGAGCGCTATGATGTCGTCTGGGCGACCCATGCCCTGTACGCGATCCCGAAGGAAGAATTAGCGGCGGCACTCAAGCAGTTTCTCGCGGCGATCGCCCCGGGTGGCGTCGGGGTGATTGCCCATAGCGCTGAAGCCGGGCATTACGTGCGTTTCCACCGCCATTACCTCCAAGCGATGGGAGTGGATGACGCGCGCCCGTACATCTCCGCCGAGATGATTACGGACACGCTCCGTGAACTGGGGGCGGCAGTCGACGTTCAGGAAGTCGAGTATGCGACCGCGGCCAGCGCGCACGAAACCAGCGCCGTAGAAGGGTTCCTGCAGCGCTGCGTTTTCGACGACCGCATGACACTCGCTGATATGCAGGCGAAGGAACCACTGGCTTCCTACCTTGCCGGCTGCCGGGATCAGGAAAACTGGCGGTTTCGCCAGTGCGCCTGGCTGATCACCATCACTAGCGAAGACGACCGCACACAGCGGTGAATCAAAAATAAAAAGGCAAACCATGACAGGGGCTTCTGTTCGAACTGACTGGACGACGAGTGTGGCGCGCGGTGCGGAGCCAGATGACGTCGCGTTGCGGGACCATCTCCGCGCCGTGCATCAGGAGTACGCCGGCTTTACCGAAAATTGCGCGACGAATTGTCGGGATGAAGCAGGCCGTACGAGTTACGAGTGGCTTGCGGAGGCGGTCGATCGCGACCGCCACCAGATCCTACTGGACATCGCCTGTGGCTCCGGCCCGCTGCTGCAGCTGTGCCACGAGACAATGCCAGCGGATCTGCGCCTCATTGGCATCGACATGTCCCCCGATGAATTGACGCTCGCGCGCGAGCGGCTACCCGAAAGCCGGGCCACACTGGTGGAAGGTGAGGCGCAGCGTCTTGATTGTCTCCCGGACAATTCGGTCGATATTGCGCTCTGCCATTGGGCTTTGACGCTCATGGATCCGGTCACAGAGGTGCTAACGGAATTGGCACGAGTGATCTCGCCCGGGGGGCGGTTCGCGGCGCTGGTGGACGGCCCGATGGATGCAGCCCCGCGCTACCAAGCGGTGCACGACCTCATCTATGGCTATGTGCAAGCCGAGATGCCCAATTACGGGGCAATCGAATTAGGTGATCCACGCGTCCGTACGGGTGAAAGTCTGGTCACGCTGATTGAACGCGTGCTCCCGGGAGCAATGGCGCGCATCGAAACCAACGTGGTCCGAATGTCGGCGCCGAGCAAGACCCTGGCAAAGGCGGCCTCGGGATTTTTCTACGCGGCATTCGTGCTCTCCCCCACGGCCCGAGAGCAGATGCTGTCCGATCTGGCCGGATTGCTTGACGATATGCCGGCCGGCCAGACACCGACCTTCGAGATGCCGGTTAATCGACTGATTGTCGAGTTCCCTGCTTACGAGCCTTGTTAGGGCAGTAACAGGATCGCGTGGCAAACGGTCAAAAAAACGGGGGCACCCGCGCTGGCGGGCACCCCCGTTTAATGGCAAGCGGCCCGTGGGCCGCATGCGCTTGAGCCGGGATCAGGCCAGGTCGAAGCGGTCCGCGTTCATCACCTTGTTCCAGGCGTGGGCGAAATCACGGACGAACTTGGACTGGTTATCCGCCTGGGCGTAAACCTCGGAGATCGCCCGCAGCTCCGTGTTGGACCCGAAGACCATGTCGACCCGCGTGCCGGTCCACTTGGTGTTGCCGGATGCCCGATCCTTGACCTGGAAGAGTTCTTCCTCGTCAGAGGTCGGCTCCCAGTAGTTGTCCATGTCGAGCACGTTCTTGAAGAAGTCCGTGCTCAGGACACCGGGCCGATCAGTAAACACACCATGCGCGGAGTCGTCGGCGTTGGCGTCCAGGACGCGCATGCCACCGATAAGCGCCGTCATCTGCGGGGCCGTGAGGGTGAGCTGCTGGGCGCGGTCGAGCAGCATCTGCTCCGGCGGCACGGTGTAACGGGTCTTCACGTAGTTGCGGAAACCATCCGCCTCGGGTTCGAGCCAACCGAAGGACTCGACATCCGTCCACTCCTGCGAGGCATCGGTACGCCCCGGATGGAACGGGATGTGGACGTCTTCACCGGCCTGCCGTGCGGCGTGTTCAACCGCGGCATTGCCCCCGAGGACAATGAGGTCGGCCAGTGACACCCGCTTGTTGCCGGACTGGGCGTTGTTGAATGCCTGCTGAACGCCCTCGATTGCGTCGAGCGCCTTCTTCAACTGCCGGGGCTTGTTCACCTCCCAGTCCTTCTGCGGCGCCAGGCGGATGCGGGCACCGTTGGCGCCACCACGCTTGTCGGCATTGCGGAAGGTCGCCGCCGA
>JAWOFB010000184.1:0-2904 GCA_046482445.1 Ectothiorhodospiraceae bacterium
CGCGGGCATCCCCGTTCACTCGCAATGAGCGTCGCTGCCGCCTCAATCCCGCCTCTTTCAGAAACTGTCAGCGCTCACAAATTTGCCCCATGTACTGGCGAAACAGAACGGGGCATGCGGCCTTGAGGGCTCGACGCTGTCCAATCTCGTCCGGCCCACCAGGGTCCTGAGCGGCGGCGCTGATCAACGCGTTAACGACGGTGGCCGTAGCGACGGCGTCTCGGTTGTCAGCGGGTACGTCGGGGAGGCCCTGGCGGTAGCACAGGGCGTACCAGGCCGGGAAGTCGCCAACCTCCAGGACCTCATCCAGTTCACCGAACGCCCGGTACGCTGCTGCAAAATGCTGGCTTTCCCGCAGTGCGTCCGGCGCGTACGCCGGGTGATCCCAACACAGCAGGCACACGCACTGCCGTACCCTTACCGGATCGCGAAGGTGCTCGGCGGCACGCCAGAGCCGTTGAACCAAGACCGGCTGCTCCCACCAGCCGGAGGTGTCTTCCACGGCGCCTCGCACCTCGTTCCAATATCCCAAGCGCGCCGCCGTGTAACTGCGGTGCAGTCGCGGCTGGTCGCTGTCAAAGACCGCCTGGTTGAGCATCCCGCCCAACGCTCGCCAGTGAGGCGCGAGGTAGTCACGCGCCTCGGCGCCCAGGCAATCGGTGGCACAAGGCTCCAGGCGGGCCTCGATATGATCCAGGTAGACGCTCGCCGGCTCCGGCGGGTTGACGGGCATGGACACGCCGTCGACCAGAACGCCGAACGCACCGAGGTCCGGATGATCGGGGCGCTGCTCCGTGAGATCCGCGAGGCGTGACTCGGAGCTCGCGCGGTCAGCCCCGACCAAGGCCTCACGCAGGCGACTCTCCAGCACCGTCTCGCGGCTGTCGAAAAACAGGTCCATCTGCGCACGGTCCGGAACGGGGCGATAACTGGTACCTAGCAAGCTCGCGAGCGCCTCGCGCCGGGCCAGACACAACGCGCCGCCATCGTCGGCGGCGCCCCATGGCGCGTAGCTACGGCGCTGCACCTCAAGGCCGAGGCCATGGCAGTGAGCGGCGGCGTCCTGGAGCACGTCGGCAATGCGTTTCGGACTGCCCTGCAAGGCCTCGGCAAGCGTAGGCAGCTTGCCGCGGCGCCATTCCTCATAGTCGTTGTAGGCCAATCGACCGAGGCGCAGGAGCAGCTCCAAGGGGACGTACTCCCCCTGCTCCATGAGGAGATCATCGACCTGATACGCGATCTCACGCGTGTCCATCCGCATCTCCCATGCGAGCTGATTACGGTTCCGCCAGGAGCGCTTCCAGAGCTGCCGCATCCAGCGGCGCACTTGCTTGTTGCGAATCGGCGTCCGCTCCCGTGCCATAGAGCCCTTCTGCCAAAGCGGCCTTACCCGCCTGCAGCCGCTGAATTCGCTCCTCGACGGTTCCTGCGCAGATCAAGCGATACACGAACACGGGCTTGTCCTGTCCGATGCGATGGGCTCGGTCCGTTGCCTGGTCTTCCACGGCCGGGTTCCACCAGGGATCGTAGTGGATGACCGTGTCGGCGGCGGTGAGATTCAGCCCCGTGCCACCGGCCTTCAGTGAAATGAGCATCAGCGGCACCTCCGCCGCCTGAAAGCGGTCAACCACGGCATCGCGATCGCGGGTGCGACCGGTCAGCTTGACCCACTCGATGCCCAGACCGGGGAGTCGCGCCTCGATGAGACGCAGCATGCTCGTGAACTGCGAGAACACCAATACCCGTCGCCCATCCTCGATCAATCCCGGGAGTAGTTCGCACAGCGCCTCCAGCTTCGCGGATGGGGCCTTCGCGTGGCGACCATGATCCGCGCCAATGTCCGCTTCATCGCGGACCAGGCGGGGATCGCAGCAAACCTGGCGCAGCTTCAGCAGCGCATCAAGCAGCTCGATGCGCGCGCCCTCCAAGCCCTTGTCGGCCATCGCCTGCTGGAGGTCGCGGTGCACAGCGACGCGAATCCCCTCGTAGAGGTCGCGTTGGTCGCCGGTCATCTCCACGACCCGCTGAATTTGCGTCTTCACCGGCAGCTCCGGCGTCACAGCCGCCTTGGTCCGCCGCAGCACGAACGGTCGCACACGCTGGGCAAGGCGTTCCCGGAGCCACTCGTCTCCCTGCTCCTCGATCGGCCGACGGTACCGACGCCGAAAGACGGCCTCGTCGCCGAGGAAACCCGGCATCAGAAAGTGGAAAAGGCTCCACAACTCACCGAGGTGGTTCTCAATCGGCGTGCCTGTGAGGCACAAACGCTGGTGCGCCTCAAGACGGCGTAACGCCCTTGCCGCATGCGAGCGCGGGTTTTTGATGTGCTGCGCCTCATCCAGGATGACCAAGTGCCAGGACAGCTCAGCGAGCCCCTCGACGTCACTGCGCAGCACACCGTAGCTCGTCACCACCAGATCCGCGTCTGGAACCGCACCGAGATTCCGGCGCGCTCCATGCAGCCGAACAATGCGTAGGTCCGGAGCAAAACGACGCACCTCACGCTCCCAGGTGACCAGCAGGCTCGTGGGTACAACGACAAGGCAGGGACGATCCAGGCGACCGGCCTCCTTCTCGACGAGAATATGGGCGAGCACTTGCACCGTCTTTCCCAAGCCCATGTCGTCCGCCAACACACCGCCAAATCCCTCGGAGCACAAGAGCTGCAGCCAATTGAAACCTCCGACGATTCATTTCCGGGTGGAAATTGAATCGCGGAATCCGATCACTCACGCAGCCCTCAAAGCCGTGGGCCATAGGCTGGAGAGTGTCACCGGGCTTCTCGGTGTGCGCTCAGACTTCGGCTGAGGCGCACGGGCAGCAGACTCGCGCCTTCCGCCCTGGAAATACACCACCCCGCGGGCGGCGATGTTGTACGCGGCGTTGAGATCCGCGTGGTAGCGC
>JAWOFB010000208.1:0-3278 GCA_046482445.1 Ectothiorhodospiraceae bacterium
CAACCTGATAACGGCAGATGAGTTCCGCGAGCGGGAGGGTTGGCATGACGGTCTTTGAGATCGAGGGCGGCCAACCGCTATACGGCGAGGTGACACTGGCGGGCGCAAAGAACGCCGCGCTGCCGATGCTGTTTGCCGGCTGTCTGAGCGATGACGAGACCGTTCTTGAGGGCGTGCCAACCGGCCTGGGGGACGTTATCGAGACCGTCGCCATGCTGCGGCAGCTGGGCGCATTCATTGCCACCGAGGGCGACACGGTGCGCATCCGGCGCGGCGACTTCCCGAACGGGCTATCGGCCGGGCCGTACAGCAAGACGCGCTGCTCACTGCTGCTGCTCGGGCTGGGCGCGGCATTGGGCGAGACGGTGCGCATCGCCTATCCCGGCGGGTGCGAGATCGGCAAGCGCAACCACGACATCCACCTCGACGGCCTACGTGCGCTGGGGGCAAAGGTGAGGGAAGAAGAGCGCGAGATCGAGCTATCGGGCGGGTTGTGCCGGGGTGCTGAGATCGAGCTGCGCTATCCATCATCGACGGGCACAATCAACCTGGTCCTGGCGGCTGTTCTAGCGGATGGGGATACCCTGATCCGCAACCCGTCGCTGAAGCCGGAAGTGCGCGATGTGCTGACCATGCTTGGCGAGATGGGCGCGGAGGTGGCAACGGGCCGCAACGAGATCATGGTGTCGGGCGTGCGCCAATTGCACGGCGCCCGCTACCGGGTGATGTCTGACCGGCTGGTCGCGGCAACGGTGATTGCCGGGGTCGCCATGACGCGCGGGCAGGCAATGATCGGCGGAGCATCGTTGGCGCCAATCTCGGTCGAGGCGAGGGCGTGGCGCAACGCGGGGATGATGTTGCAGGAGACCGTCGGGGGCGTGCTGGCGCAGATGGTCGAGCGACCGGCCCCGATCTCGATCCAGACGGGTCCATACCCGATGTTCCATTCGGACATCCAGCCGCTACACGGCGCAATGATGACGCTGGCGGGCGGCAAGAGCCGCATTGTTGAGACAGTTTTCGACAGCCGGTTCGGCTATCTTGACGAGCTGCACAAGATGGGCGCGGGCGCCAAGGTGCGGGACGGCGGGTTTGTGTGCGCCAACGGGCAACCGGGACAGATTGCCGAGATCCGCGGCGTGCGCATCCTCAAAGGGGCCAACGTCACGGCGCCGGACATCCGCGGCGGCGCTGCGCTGGTGGTCGGGGGGCTGGCGGCTGACGGCATTACCATCGTCGGCAACGTCGGGCAGATCGACCGGGGCTATGAGCGGATCGAGGAGCTGATGGCGTTGCTCGGCGGGCGCATCCGGCGCCGGGAGGCGGTGGCGTGAAGATTGCCCAGTTCACCGTCAACGTCGGCGGGTACGACAGCCTGCCGCGGGCACCCAAAGTAATCAACACGGGCGTCGATTACCTGTACCTGACCGATAGCGGGCCGGATGCCAAGTCGACCTGGCAGACAGTACGCATAGAGCGGGAGCACCCCGCTCCGCGCTTTGAATCGCGGCGGCTGTGGACCCTGTCGGTTGACTTGCTGCCTGAATACGACGTGTCGCTCATGCACGGCGGCGCCAGCCGGTTGATGGTGGACCCGGTAAAGCTAATCGACAAGTACCTGACGGATGACGTGCAGATCGTGGTACGCCAGCACCCAAACCGAACCAGCGTCAAGCAAGAGGTCGCCGTTGTGCATCGGTTCGGAAAAGACACCAGCGGCAAGTCGCAGAAGCAATACGATCACTATCTAGCAAAAGGCTTTCCAGACGACCGGGGGCTGAGTTCGACCGGCATTATGATCTACCGGCACACGGACGCGGTGCGGGACTTTCAGCGGCAATGGTGGGCAGAGATTGAGCGGTGGTCGCATCGCTGCCAACTGTCGCTCGATTATGTGATCTGGCTGACGGGTATCAGGGTGCGGACCATGCCCAACAAGGAATGGAATAAGGCCATTGTGCGCAGAAAGCACAAGAAACCGACCGGATGGTAGGAGGCTAACATGGCATACGCAACGGTAAACGAGCTACGAGCGCACATGGACAAGGCGGACCCCGGCGATGACGTGACGCTGACGCAGATCCTCGATTCTGTGACCATGCACATCGACAAGGCCGTCAACCGCTGGCGCCCAGACCTTGACTATTTCGAGGCGCCCGCCGTGGCAAGCATTCGCACCTACCCCGGCACCGGCAAGAAGTGGATTCGTATTGACCCGTGCATCGCCGTGACCGCCGTCGCCGTCAAGGAAAGCTACACCTCGACCACCTACGATTCCTGGGCCGTGGGCGATTGGCTGGGCTTCTGTGGCGCCTACGAAAAGCCGAACTTTAACGACCTGCCCTATACGGCGCTGATGGTGGACCCGACCGGCGACCAAGCCTATTTCACCAAGGGGCTGCGGTGGCCGATGGTGCGCGTGACGGCGCGATGGGGCCACAGCGCAACGCCGCCCGATGACATCCGGCAGGCGACGATCATGGAGGCGGCGCGGTGGTACAAGCGGCTGCAATCGACTATGAGCGACACGCTGGCAAGCGGCGAGCTGGGGATGCTCTTGTATCAGAAGAGCCTCGACCCGGACATCAAGCGGATTCTGGTGGACGGGCGGTATATCAACTCTGTTATGTACGGGTTCTGATGGCTGACGACATCCGGGTAGAAATCAGGGGCCTGAAGGAAACGCAGGCCGAAATGGAGCGAATCGTCCGCGACATGCAGGGCGGGCCGTTCCTGCAGGGCATGAGAGACGCGACGCTGATTGTGACGCGGGACGCCAGGCTGAACGCGCCGGTCGATACGGGCCGGCTGAGGGCCAGCATTACGCCGGAGGTGAGGCCGCACGGAAACACCGTGCTTGGCGTGGTGGGCTCCAACGTGGCCTACGCGCCGTATGTCGAGCTGGGCACCAGGCCGCACTGGCCGCCACCAGGGGCGCTGGCAGTCTGGGCGCGGCGGCACGGCGTCTCCGAGTTCCTGGTCCGGCGGGCAATCGGGCGGCGCGGCACCAAGGCGCACAAGTTCCTGGAACGCGCCCTGACCGAGAACGCCGGGCGCATCGTCCGGCTGATCGGCGCCACCGTCGGGAAGATCGTGAGGAGCGACTGATATGGCCGTGACCTATGCGCAGATGTGCGACGCAATCGAGGGCTACCTGGCGGCAGGCATGACCGCGGCTGTGCTGCTCCGGTCCCAGAGCTACGACGAACTGAGCGAGGGGATGCAGGACACGCCGACGCTGCAGGTCTACCCGGAAGGGATCGAGCCGGTCAGCTTTG
>JAWOFB010000280.1:0-3980 GCA_046482445.1 Ectothiorhodospiraceae bacterium
CGTCCAGCAACAGGGTGTGAACAGCTTGCTGGCGGTTCCGGTGCCGGGCGCGAACGCCGGTGCGCGGCGCGGGATGCTGGTTCTGGGAACCCTCCATAACGGATACGAACTCGCGAGTCGCGAAGGCGTGGTGGCCACCGCCGCCGCGGCTGCAGCGTCGTCTCTCGCCGAACGCGGTGCTCTAGGCCATGCCCTGCAGGCAAGTGAAGCGCGTTACAGGGATCTCCTGGATAACGCCCTCGAGGGCATCCTGGTGCTCGATCCCGAGACGCTGGAGGTTGTTGATTGCAACAACAGCGCCGGCTGTCTTCTCGGCGTCGATCAGTCGGGATTACTGGCGACGTCCCTGGGCTGGTTCATGCCGGCCCAGCAGCCCGATGGCCAGGCGTCCGTGACCAAGGTGCGTGAGGTCATTCGCCGGTGCCGCGCAGGTGAACAGCTGGAGCTGGACTGGGTCTTCCGGGATGCCGGTGGCTGCAGTATCCCCTGCCAGGTGCGGGCCGGCCGGGTGGAGCTCGACGACCGCATCCGGTTCACCGTGCTCGATGTCAGCGGCGTCTACAGCAAGGAGGCCGAACAGGTGGCCTACCTGCACCGGACCCGTGAGCAACAGCTGCGTCTCGGCGAGATGGCCACCAGCGAAGCACTGGCGAACGGCGATCTGGGCGATTTTTATCGCGAGGCGTGTCGGGCCCTGCAAGGCGTGCTGCGCGTCGCGCGGGCAACCGTCTGGCTGTTTTCTGATGACGGGCACCACCTGGAGCGTGCTGCCGGCGTGGACGGTGCCAATCGCGACGACGCAGCCGGATTGTTGCTGGTGAACAGCAACCGGGCGTTCATCGATGCGCTTGGCGAGGGGCGGACCATTGCTGTTGAGGACGTGGAGAATGACCACCGCATCAGCGGGATGCGGCTGGAGTATCTCCATCCCCGTGGCATCCGGGCGCTACTCAATGCCCCGGTTCGGGTGTCGGGCGAGCTTGTCGGCTTTGTCTGTGCCGAGCACGCCGATGGCCCCCGCAACTGGCGCATGGATGAGGTGGGCTTTGTCAGTGGCACGGCGGACCAGGTTGCCCAGGCCATCATCAATCACAAGCGCACCCAGGCGGTTGCCGCACTGCGCGAGAGCGAGCAGCGCTACCGGGCGCTGTACGACGACAATCCGGCCATGTTCTTCACCGTCGATGAGGCCGGTTTCATTCAGTCGGTAAATCGGTTTGCGGCGGATGCGCTGGGACGCGGTGTCGAGGATCTGGTGGGCCTGCCCTTCGACGTCCTTCTGGATGATCCAACCGGTGCCCTGGCGGATGATCAGCTAACCGCTTGTTATGGCGATCCCGGGGAGGTCCACCGCTGGGACTCTGCGCTGAGGCATCGCAATGGCGGGACCGTGCCGGTGCGCATCAGCGCACGCGTGCAGCCGGATGCCGCGGGCCGGTCACCGGTCCTCATGGTGTGCGAGGATATCTCCGAGGCGCGGCAACTGGCGGAAGAGCTCAGTTATCGGGCCCGGCACGATGCACTGACCGGGTTGTGCAATCGGCGCGAGTTCGAAGAGCGCCTGAGCCAGGTATTGGCCGGGGCCAGCGAAAGAGGGCGCGACTCGGTCCTGTGCTACATGGATCTCGACCAGTTCAAGGTGATCAACGACACCTGCGGTCACATTGCCGGGGACGAGCTGCTGCGCCAGCTCAGCGGCATGCTGTCGCAGCAGCTCGGTAAGGGCGATCTCCTGGCCAGGCTGGGTGGTGACGAGTTCGGCGTCTTGCTGGAGGATCGGACGCCCGAGACCGCCCTGGATGTGGCCGACCGCATCCGTAAGGGCGTGGGCGACTTCCATTTCACCTGGACCGGGCGCTCGTTCGGCCTGGGCGTGAGTATCGGTATGGTGCCCGTGGCGCGCAGCGCAGGCACGCTGCACGATGTTATGAGCCTCGCCGACACGGCCTGTTACGCCGCCAAGGATCAGGGCCGCAACCGCATCCATGTCTATCGTAGCGACGACTCGGAGGTGGCTCGCCGGCACGACGAGATGCACTGGGTCAGCGGTATTCGCCAGGCCCTGGCGGAACACCGGCTGCGTTTGCACTACCAGCCCATCGTGCCGCTGTGTGGCGGCGATCATGGCCATCACTACGAGTTGCTGGTCCGCATGCAGGGTAGCGACGGCGGTATGGTATCGCCCGGCAAATTCCTGCCGGCCGCCGAGCGATTCAATCTCATCTCCCTGCTCGATCGCTGGGTGATCCAGCAGGCGTTCGATTTCCTGGAAGCCCATCCCGGGCACCTGGAGCACCTGGATACCTGCGCGATCAACCTCTCGGGGCTGTCCGTCGGCGACGGGGATTTTCTCGACTGGCTGCTGCGCCGTTTCCGCGATTCCCGCGTTCCGGGCGAGAAGATTTGCTTCGAGATCACGGAGACGGCGGCGATTCAGAATATCGACATCGCCACGGATTTCATGCGCCAGCTACGCGGGCAGGGGTGTCGCTTTGCGCTCGACGACTTCGGTAGCGGCCTGTCGTCGTTTGCTTACCTCAAGAACCTGCCGGTGGATGCCGTGAAAATCGACGGCATGTTCGTGCGTGAACTCCAGGATGATCCCATCAATCAAGCGGTTGTTCGCTCGATTAACGAGATCGGGCATGTCATGGGCAAGCAGACCATCGCCGAGTTTGTCGAGACCGAGCCCGTCCGTGATCTCCTGCGGTCCATGGGCGTGGACTTCGGGCAGGGCTTCGGTCTTGCCCTGCCGCGGCCCGTAACGGAGCTGTTCGACCACGCGGATTGACCGGCGCCGGAGCGGCTCAGTCGGCCTCCCAGCGCCGCGCAATCCGGGGCTCGTCCCGCAGCACATGGATGTCGGTGGCGATCTCCGCTGTGATCTCGGTCAGGGTTTCAGGTCCCTCGTCACGGTCAAGTTCCGAGACATCGTCCACCGGATCTTCGCCCGCAATCTGCCGATGCCGGTTGGCGAGTTCGAGCTGACGCTCATTGCGCTCCTCGCGGTTGCGGGTGCGCGTCTCGCGGTTGAGCGAGACCGTGGTCTCGTCGCGCATGCTGCGGACGTAGTCGAGCTGGTCCTCCAGGGCCTGGTAGGCCTCGTGCGAGGCGGTGCGCTCTTCGTGGCGCTGGCGCAGCACGTCCAGATGCTCCCGGTTACCCTGCACCTCGAAGGGGACCGGATCGATCTCGTCCCAGGGCAGAGCGTTGTCCGCGGCGCGCTCGCCGACCTCGTCCTCGTCGATGACCGAAGGCAGCTCGATGTCCGGTTCCACGCCGCGCATCTGCGTGCTGCTCCCCGTGATCCGGTAGAACTTGGCCACGGTCAGCTTCAGTCGCCCGCTGTCATCGCCGCCGTTTTTCTGGAAGCGGCTCAGGTCCACCATCGTCTGCACGGTTCCCTTGCCGAAGGTCCGATGCCCGACGATAACGGCGCGGCCATAGTCCTGCATGGCGCCGGCAAAGATCTCCGAGGCAGAGGCGCTGCGGCGATCCACCATGACAGCGAGCGGCCCGTCATAGGCCATGCTATCGTCCGGATCCTCCATGGTTTCGCGCCCGCCGTCGCTGCGCCGGATCTGAACGATCGGCCCACCCGGCAGGAAAAGGCCGGACATATCCACCGCTTCACGGAGTGATCCGCCGGAGTTACCGCGCACGTCAACGACCAGGGCATCGATGCCTTTCTCCTGCAAGGCCTCGATATGGCGCCGCACGTCCCGGGTCGTGCTGCGATAGTCTTCTTCGCCGGCCTGTGCGGCGGCGAAATCCGTATAGAAGGTCGGCACAGTGATGACACCCACACGGTGGGTCGTGCCGTCGCGCTCGATTTCACGGACCTCGCGCTGGGCAGCCTGCTCTTCGAGCTCGACTTCGTTGCGCTCCAGGGTCACCGTGTGGACGGCGCCGTCGGAATCGCCGTCGGGCAGGACACGCAGTCGTACCTCGGAGCCCTTGGGGCCACGGATGAGATCGAC
>JAWOFB010000019.1:0-3625 GCA_046482445.1 Ectothiorhodospiraceae bacterium
GTCGATGAGGGAGTGCGTGTCCACCTCGCTGCCGAACGACACGAACACGAATACCGACCCGGCCGCGCGAATCGCCGGCAGCTCCAGGGTACGCTCGCGAATGCGCTGACTCGCCCGCTGATGATGGGCCGGCGTCATCCGCCCGCGTCGTTCCAGGGTGACCTCCCGGATGTGGCGCTTGCGCTCCCGCAGGGTGGCGGCATCCGGCATACTGGCTCCTTGGCGCACGGTTAGGGCACTTCGGTGGCCCGCCGCTTCGCGTTGACGGGTTGCGCCTTAGCGCTCGAGA
The DNA here is from genome assembly GCA_046482445.1 of Ectothiorhodospiraceae bacterium. GTDB lineage: Bacteria > Pseudomonadota > Gammaproteobacteria > Nitrococcales > Aquisalimonadaceae > Aquisalimonas. The sequence goes on from JAWOFB010000019.1 coordinate 290, forward strand.
TAGTCCAGTTTATCCTGAACACCATCCCACTGCTCGGCGTCCTGGGGCGGTTCCTTCTTCTCGGTAATGACCGGCCACTCCTGGGAGAGCTCCTGGTTCAGGTCCAGGAAATTAAACTTCTCGGGCGGCAGGTCGTCCTCGGAGTAGATCGCCTCGGCCGGGCACTCCGGCTCGCAGAGGGTGCAGTCAATGCATTCGTCCGGGTCAATCACCAGGAAGTTCGGTCCTTCGTGGAAGCAGTCAACCGGGCAGACTTCCACGCAGTCGGTATACTTGCACTTGATACAGTTGTCAGTGACGACGTAGGTCATGTCGCGCTCCAGCGGCGTATGGTGGCTCGCTTTTGGTGAGATCAATGTATTACAAAAACATCGAAACGTACAGATCCGGACCCTAGAGTATTGGTCGCGGGAGACCCGGTAAGGGGGTACGATGGTTCCCAGTGAGCGGAAAGCTACGGGAACAGGCATGACAGGACAACCCGAGCCGATGGGTGACCCAGACACGAACCAGCAGTATACCGGTGTTGTGGATCTGCGGGTGGTGGATCGTCTTGAGCGGCTGCCCTTGCTTGAGTTGACCTTGCAATCGCTCACGGCGGGTGAGGATTTATTGGTGATGACCGGCGAGCGACCGGAGCGACTCCATCAATACATCACGCAGCAGTACGGCGGCCGGTTTCAATGGCAGCCAGTGGAAGAGGGTCCGGACCTGTGGCGCGTGCGTCTGGTGTGCGAGGAGTCGGCAGGCAAACCGGAATGACTGAGTCGAGCGGAGTCGACAACGGATGCAACTGACGTTTCATACCGACTATGGCCTGCGGGTGCTCATGTTTGCCGGCGCGCACGGCGACCGGCGCGTGACCATGCGAGAGATTGCCAGCGCGTACTCGATCTCGCTGGAGCACCTGCGCAAGGTGGTCCATCGTCTGGCCCAGACCGGGTTCCTGGTGACCACCAAGGGGCGTGCCGGTGGCCTGCGTCTGGCGTGCGAGCCCGAGTCCATCCGCGTCGGCGATGTGGTGATGGCCATGGAGGATTCCCTGGACGTCATGGACTGCAGCCGCCAGCCGTGCCCCCTGTGTGGCGGATGCTCTCTCAAGACCGTATTCGAGAGTGCCCGGCAAGCCTTCATCGATCACTTAAACGCCTACACACTCGCCGACCTGCTGCGCAATACCTCAACGTTCAACGAACTCCAGCGACTGGGGCAGTCTGCGTAGCCCCCTCGAACGTCAAAGATTGCCCGACCCCTGCACCATGGCGGCGCGCTGACGCAGCTGAGCGGCCATATTGGATGCCCTCATAACCTCCCGGAGCGTATCGAGCCCGCGGCTTTCCAGGCGCTCGATCAACCGCACCAGCAACTCCGCTGTTGCGAGAGCGTCGCCGAGTGCCGTGTGGCGGCCCTGGACCTGGATGCCGTAACGCTGGCAGAGACCGTCCAGGGAATGGTCTTCCTCATCACCATCGAGCATCGAAGAGAGTAACAGCGTATCCAGGACCGGGTTATCGAAAGTCACCCCGGCGGTGTCCTCCTTGAGGCTGATGAATTTCATATCGAAGGCGGCATTGTGCGCCACCAGGACGGCCTCACCGGTAAAACGCCGGAATTGGGGCAGGACAACATCGATTCCGGGCTGGTCGGAGACCTGCTGGTCGGTGATGCCATGAAAGCGGATGGAGTTTTCCGGGATCGGGCGCCCGGGGTTGATCAAGCGCTGGAAGTGCTCGCCGGTGAGTACCCGGTGCTTCACGACGCGCACAGCGCCGATGGCGATGATCTCGTCACCGCCGGCCGGGTCCAGGCCTGTCATCTCGCAGTCGAAGACAACGAAGGTGAGATCGCGTAGTCGTTCGTCGGCGCGCTGCGCATCTTCAGCGTGTTGCTGCATGAGCCTGAAGTCATAGAATTCCGGCCGGGCGGGCAGAGCGGATTGGTGACCGGCGAATTGCGGGCGCTCGGGCGCTGGCAGCGGAAGCCGCACACTGGCCTGCGTGCCGTCGCGCGTGAGCTGGCTCCAGGGTTCACAGTCGTGGCGCGCAAGAATGTCGCTGAGTCGTTGTCCGTGCGCTGTCTCGTCACACTCGCTCGCCAGCCACTCATCCAGTGTGGCCGCATGGATACGCTCGCCCGTCCAGCGCAAATCGAGATAGACAGCGCGATCGGCGAGCAGGGCTTCCAGATCGAACTCCGTGACGCCAGTGGCCGCGTGGATGCGTCGGACCAGTCCGTCGAGGACTTGCACCAGGGACAGGCTGTCGCCCTTGAGCCAGAGTGGAATGCCCACCAGCTGAACCGAGACGGCCTCCATGTCCCGAAGCCGCTCTTGCAAACACTCGGCGAGGTCATCGACATGCAGATCGGCCATGGGCCAGCGGCCCATGAGCTGGCGCTGCAGTGCTTCACCGAGTTCTTCAATGCGGCGGCTGAGCGTCTCGCTTTCGCGCACCAGCGCGGTCTCGAACGCACGCCGATCGACGGCATCCATGTCGGGGTGCGCTGCCATGGTCTCGGCGGCCGCCCTCAGATTACCCACGACGCCGCGCAACTCGCGGGTCAGTGCGATGCGAATGGCATCGCCGTTGGCGAGCTGTTCCACATCACCGGAGATATCGGCAAGAGTGACCAGATACCCGCTCATGGCCCCGCGGTTGTCCCGGATTAGTGCGATCCGCGCATGCAGCATCTGGCGGGCGTCCGTTGTTCGGCACACGAACGGTGCGGTGACGCGCGCAGTGCCCGAGTCCTGGCGTCGCAGGCGCTCCAGGGTGTGTTCCACAGGGGGTCGAGAGAGAACGTCGAATACGGCCCGGCCCAGCCCGATGGCCTCCGGCATGCCCAGCGTCGCGACAACGGCGTCGTTGTATAACAGGATGCGGTGATCGGGGCTGCAGACAATGACGCCGTCGTCGAGGCTTTGCACGATCACCTCAAGCCAGCGCTTTTGCTCCTGGATCTGACCCGTGGCCGCGTCGGTGGCGCGTTGAATGGCTTGGCGTGATTCCGTGAGTTGATGCGCCAGGGCCTGAATCTCGGCCGGCAACTCGCCGAGGTCGTGGCGATGGGGTTGCGCGAGCGCGTTGGAGCCCGATTGGGACTCGAGCAACGCCCGGATGCCGCGGCTCAAGCGGCGCGCCGGTCGCCGCCATAGCTGTTCAGCAACCAATGCAGCGACAAGGACAACAGGCGTGCTCGCCGCCGCTGCCACCATGGCGGTTCCGGCCGGGCCCAAAAGACCTTCAGCCAGATAAACGCTGCCGCCGACCAGGACCGCGCTTGCGGCAAGGCCGGCCAATATTGCCGCTACTGGTGGCATGCTGGCCAGCACCCTCG
>JAWOFB010000218.1:0-3560 GCA_046482445.1 Ectothiorhodospiraceae bacterium
ACAAACCGAGGCCGCCGAACGAATCGGCCGCACAGCCCGTCAGGCGGGCTTCTAGTTGATGCGTGCGTGGTCGGGTAGACTGGCCGGTTGCCCGACCGGCCCCCCACAGAACCGGACGTGCGGGACTACCGCATCCGGCTCCTCGAGTTGAGAGCTTCACCGCGCGACGGTGGCTGAATGCACGATCCGCGGCGGCGGCAGCGGATAACGGGCCAACAGCTGTTGGGCTTTGGCCCACGACATCGTCCGCTGCGAGCGCCGATTCAGCCATTTGATCCAGATCCGGCTGACCTGTAAGAACACCCGCTTGAGCGCGCGGATGTTGCCGGTGATGCCAAAGTAGGCATAGTGCCCGCGCAGGGCCCGGCACAGGTGCCGGTATTGCTCGGCCACCGGCCAGTGCCGGTAGCGGCGACACCATTGGTTGGCTCGCTGGAGGGTCCGACGCACCCGATCGCGGGCGGTCTTGCGCCGGATGACCGGCTTGCCGCGCCGCGAGCGGCCCCAGTGGTGGGTAAAGCCCAGGAAGTCGAAGGTAGCCGACTTCTTGGGTCCGCCACGCTGGGGTGGCTCGAAATGGACCAACCGCGTCTTCGCCGGGTGGAGCGTGAGCCCGAAACGCGCCAGGCGTTGTTCGAGCACGCGCCAGACCCGCCGCGCGTCGGCCTCGCTCTGGAAGCCCATGACCAGGTTATCGGCGTAGCGCACGAGGACGGCATCCGCGCTCAGGCGCGGCCGGACCTCGCGTTCGAACCAGGCGTCGACGACCTCATGGAGGTAGATGTTCGCCAATAGCGGCGAGATCACACCCCCTTGGGGCGTGCCCTGTCGAGGCCGGTGCCATTGGTCTCCGTCCATGACCCCGGCCGCGAGCCATTTGCCAATCAGGCGTCGGATCACGCCGTCGCTGACCCGTCGCGTGAGCATCTCCCGCAGCTGCCCATGATCCAGGGTGTCGAAGAAGCTCTGGATGTCGACATCCAGTACCCAGCCCCCACGCTGGCGCATCAGCCCTGACCACAGATGATCGAGGGCATCATGCGCCGAGCGCCCGGGGCGAAAGCCGTAAGAGCCGTCGATGAAGTCGTGCTCATAGATCGGCTCCAGGATCATCGCCACCGCGCGCTGGAGGACCTTGTCGGATAGGGTCGGGATGCCGATTGGGCGTGTCGTTTGCCCGTCGCCTTTGGGGATGTGGACGCGGCGCACCGGCGGGGCGCGGTAGCGCCCTGAGTGGGCCCCTTCCCGCAATCGCTCGAGACTGGTCATGAGATCCGCCTCGAACTCAGCCGCCGTCTCGCCGTCTACCCCCACGGCGCCGTCCTTGCGCACCTGGTACCAGGCCTCGAGGAGCCATTGGCGATCCAGGTGATGCGCCAAGGACGTGAACGAGCGCTCGGGATGAGCTCGCGCGTTCTCGGCTATCCGTTGTTGTCGCGTGGACACGGTCATCGGATTCCTGCGTATCCGTCGTGTTTCCCAACAACAGCTCTCTCAACCCGGCTCGCCCTTCCCTCCCGTGGGTCCGCCGGGCCACGTTCCCCACGCTCGTCGGTACTATGGCGAGCTCCGACGTCCAGTGCGTCGTCCGCCGGGCTCCTTGTGATCGTTGCCCTGGCGTACCTCCTCAGCGCGTCGTCGGTTCGCTTTGGCCATGGCCACGCGCCGCCACGCCAACCCGGCGGTGCATCGCCGGTCCGCCGCCCGGCCTTCGTTTTTGGAGGAACGCACTGGACCTCCCAGGTGCCTGGGGGACCCCCATACCTGCGTGCCCCGCTCTTCGACCCCGGTGGGGCGGTCCGCGCCAGGCCCCTAAAGCGCGGCCGTGCTGTCTTCCGCTGTCTTGAAAGCGTCGACCCCCACGAAGAAAGGTCATTTCGGGGCTCCATCACGCAGCCCGCAGGCTCGCTGTCTACGCTTCACCTCGCGGTTACCCGCTACGGCGCAAGACTCGCTTGCAGCTGGTGGCCAACCTTTGCTGCGTGGGCTTGATGACCCACTGGGTCCCTCACGCTATTTCACGACTGCTTCCCTTCAATCGATTCCAAGCGACCAGGCTTTCCCTGGCGCACCAAGACCCGACCCCTCGGCGCGCACGACCCCTCTGCGCGCTTGGCCAGTGACAAATTGGCCTACGTGGACTTAGGCATCACCGCGCCTTCATCAAGACCCAAACGGCGAACGCGGCCCGGTCAGACTCTGCACTGTGACGCAAATCGCCGATTGCTTGCTGCGCCGTTTGGACGTAGACCAACGTCTCGGCCCTTGTGTAGGTGACGGTCGGATCGTAGTCGGCCCGATGGCGCTCTTCTTGGAGAGTCAGGAAGGCGTCCGCGAACTGGACGATACGCGCCGGAAACCCTTTATTCGCGGCTCTGTTGCACTGCTGCTTGGCGAACCCGTGTTCGAGAGCCCGATAGGCTTGCGCCCACGCTCTCGTGCTGCGACTGATCTTGTTAGTTCCGACGAAACCGTCCCCGCATTCATGGGCGAGCGCATGGAAAGCGGCATAGTAGGACGTGCTGATGGCGCGACGCAGGTTCGCCTGACGGGGCTTACTCGGTCGCGCCTTGGCGAGGTGTCTGGCGGTGACTAACAGATCGTCGCCGAGGCTCACACGGCAACCTGCTGGCGCTCGTCAAAGCGGTGGCGGATGTAGGGAAAGCGGTCCTCGCCTGTTTGCGCTAGCGCAGCGCGTACGGCGCTGGTCAGGCCATAGAACGCGCCGGCGTCGATTTCGCTCTTGGTGAGCGCATAGCGGGCCTCGATGAACAGCGCCGCGTCTCCGTCGTGGTCCACCCCGGCCCGTACAGTCGCGCCATCGAACCCGTAGAGCCCGACGCGCTCGGCAAGCACTCGGTTCACGATTGTTTCAATCTGTTCGTCGGTCTTGGTCATGGTGGTATGGCGGCACCTGGCCGCATTTGTCTTGTGCACCACTTGGAACGGTACGCCCTGCAAGGTGTCGACGACAATATCGTTTGTCCCGGTGTGCTTCGTCCCGGTCCAAAAAACCTCGCCGGATGCGGGGCTGTGGTCGCTCATTGTGGCCGGAGCCGTTCGGACTGATCCGACGGCACCGGCTCATCCACGGCCTGGGCGGTCCGAGCGTGCCTGGAGGCCGCAGCGGCAGTGATCGAGTGCAGGTAGCTCCTGCAATCGCGTCATCCTCCGATGATCGGCTGACCGGCCCGGTCCGGGCCGACGCGAGCGACGTAGTCCTCCAGCCGCTTCGAGGGCGTCCAGGTTATCCGGCATCAAGCTACATGGTGCTATTGGGCAAACACGGCCACACACTCCGGGCGAGCGCGCGGGATTAGCTGAGCCGGTTGCGCGGGTGGCGATGACGTGACAGTCACGCAATGGTGACAGATCCGGTTACAAACAACCCATCGGTCACCAGGGGTGACAAATCGGGTGACAAAAGAAAGGGGATTACCCGGATCGGCGTAACCCCCTGACTTTCGGCTGTTTTGTTGGCTCCCCGGGACGGGCTCGAACCGCCGACCCAGTGATTAACAGTCACTTGCTCTACCAGCTGAGCTACCGGGGAACCGTCA
>JAWOFB010000314.1:0-6205 GCA_046482445.1 Ectothiorhodospiraceae bacterium
ACCTTCTCGAGCCCCGCAAAAGCGCCGCCGCAGATGAACAGGATGTTGCCCGTATCCACCTGCAGGAATTCCTGCTGCGGGTGCTTGCGACCGCCCTGCGGCGGCACGGATGCCGTGGTGCCTTCAATCAGCTTCAGCAACGCCTGCTGCACACCCTCACCCGAGACATCCCGGGTGATCGAGGGGTTTTCCGCCTTGCGCGACACCTTGTCGATTTCGTCGATATAGACGATGCCCTGCTGGGCCTTCTCGACATCGTAGTCACACTTCTGCAGCAGCTTCTGGATGATGTTCTCGACGTCCTCGCCGACGTAACCCGCCTCGGTCAGCGTGGTGGCATCGGCGATGGTGAACGGCACGTCCAGCAGCCTCGCCAGCGTCTCGGCTAGCAACGTCTTGCCCGAGCCGGTCGGTCCAATCAGGAGGATGTTGCTCTTGGTGAGCTCGACATCATCCTTTTTACCCACCGCCTCGAGCCGCTTGTAGTGGTTATACACCGCAACCGACAGAACCCGTTTGGCCTGATCCTGGCCGATGACGTACTCATCCAGGACCTCGGCAATCTCGTGAGGCTTGGGTAGCTGGCTGCTACCGGAGGTGCTCTTCTCCTGCATCTCCTCACGGATGATGTCGTTGCAGAGCTCGACGCATTCGTCGCAGACGAATACGGATGGCCCGGCGATCAGCTTGCGTACCTCGTGCTGGCTCTTGCCGCAGAACGAGCAGTACAGGAGCTTGCCACTGTCATCGCCACCCGTGTTGTCTCTGTCGCTCATGACCGATCCTCGGTTGCTTCCAGGACTTTACCGGTAGAACCCCGCATTGCCGGGCTCATTACCTGTTTAGACCATGCCTACTTTTCGGGGGTCACGCAAGGGCGCAAACCGTGACATGCGCCGCATTCCGGCTTCTTTGCGCCACTCGCCGACGTGCTCGCCCGACGGGCTATGGTGAACTCTTTACGAAGGTCGGATCCCCGCTTTCAACTTCTTGGACCACGAAGGAACCGATGCGTTCAGGAGGGGCCGACGCAGCGCCCGGAGCGCCGGCAGGGAAAGACAGCCGGGCCGCAAACCACGCGGCCCGGCCAGCGCAGGAATCAGCTCTCGGGCGTCATGCCGCTACGATCCTGAAGAACCCGGTCCACCAGACCGTATTCCACCGCCGTCTCGGGCGCCATGAAGTTATCCCGCTCCGTATCCTGCTGCACCTGCTCCAGCGACTGGCCGGTGTGATAGGCCATGATGCGATTGAGCCGGTCCCGAATACTCAGGATTTCGCGGGCGTGGATGTCGATGTCCGTGGCCTGACCCTGGTAGCCGCCCAGGGGCTGGTGAATCATCATGCGCGAGTTGGGCAGGGTGAACCGCTTGCCCTGGGTGCCACCGGTGAGCAACAAGGCCCCCATGCTGGCCGCCTGGCCGATGCACATGGTCGACACATTCGGCTTAATGAACTGCATCGTGTCGTAGATCGACAACCCGGCGGAGACCGAGCCGCCCGGGGAGTTGATGTACAGGTGAATGTCCTTGTCCGGGTTCTCGGACTCGAGAAACAGCATCTGGGCCACGATGAGGTTGGCCATGGTGTCCTCGACCGGCCCGGTGACAAAGATGACGCGTTCCTTGAGCAGGCGCGAGAAGATGTCGTAGGCACGCTCGCCGCGCGAGGTCTGCTCCACGACCATGGGGACGAGGTTCGCCTGGATCTCGTCCGCGGAACTGTGGTTTTCGGCCATATACTCAGCCCTCTTGCTTGGTTTCGTCGCCGGAGTCGGTCTCGCCGTCGCCGGCCGGTTCCTCTGCCTGACCCTGTTGGGGGTTCAGCAGGCTGTCCAGGTCCGTCGGCTGATCCTCGATCTGCGCCTGTTCGACAATCCAGTCGATGACTTGATCCTCGAGAACGTTGACCTCGAGGTTCTGCATCATCTCCCGGCTCTGTGCGTATTGCTGAATGAGCTCCTGCGGATTGTGATGGCCCTGCGCCATCTCGCGCAGTTTCGTGCGGACCCGATCCTGGTCGACCTGGATGTCGTTGTCCGCAATAAGCTTGTTCATGATCAAGCCCAGGGAGACCCGCCGGCGCGCCTGCTCCTCGAAGATATCGGCGGGCAGATCCATTTGCTCGGCCTGATCGCCCATTTGCTGCTGCAGCCGCTGGCGCATCTGCTGCTGTAGCGCCTCGATCTCGTGATCAACCAGGGCCTTGGGCACTTCCGGCTGATTGTCCTGGACCAGCTTCTCGGTGATCTGCTCCTTGAGCTTGGCGTGCTGTGCCCGCGCCACCTCGTTCTCCAGGTTGCGCTGGATCAGGTTGCGCAGCTCCTGGAGCCCGCCCTCCTCGATGCCCACGGCCGTGGCCAGGGCGTCGTCGAGTTCCGGATACTCCGGGGCCCGCACACTCTTGACGCTGGTCTGGAACACCGCCGTGCGCCCGGCAATGGTTTCCGTCGGGAAATTCTCGGGGAAGGTATACTCGATATCCTTGCTCTCGCCGGCACGCAGACCCTTGAGGCCCTCCTCGAACTCGGGCGGCATCTGGTTGCCACCGATGGTGACCTCGGCATCCTCGCCTTCATTGCCCTCGAAGGGCTCGCCGTCGACGGTGCCCTTGAAGTCGATGACCACCTGATCCCCGGACTCAGCCGCCTTGTCGGCCTCGACATAGGTAGCGCGCTGCTTGCGCAGATCCTCGAGGACGCCGTCGATATCGGCGTCGGTGACTTCGGCGGTCGGGCGCTCCAGGTGCATGCCGGAGACGTCGGCCACGGCGATTTCGGGCATGACCTCGAATGTGGCCTCGAATTCCACATCGCCTTCGCTCAGGCCGCTGAGCAGGTTCAGCGTGGGCGAACCCGCCGGCTGCAGCGCCTCCTGCTCGAGCGCCTCGCCATAGGACTGCTGGACCACGTTGTTCAGCACCTCCTGACGGACCTGATCGCCATACCGCTGGCGGACCACCTTGACCGGCACCTTACCGGGCCGGAAGCCATCGAGCCGCATGGTACCGGCCATCTGCTGGAGGCGCTTCTGGACCTCGTCGTCCACCCGCTCGGACGGGACCTGGACCCGGATCTTGCGCTCCAGACCCGAGGTTGATTCCACTGTTACCTGCATCGATGCCACCTCAGTCCGCAAGGCGATGTGTTTGTTCCCGGCCCGGGCCGCACCCGTGCTGGATTGGCTCCCGGTGCCGGGTCTATCTGGTGCGAGTGGCAGGACTTGAACCTGCACGGGTTGTCCCCAACGGCACCTAAAGCCGTCGCGTCTACCAATTCCGCCACACTCGCCGGGACGGGTTCAGAGACGGGAACCCGCGCTGCACTCGAAACCGACGCGCCGGCCCGTCACCCTATCAACAGGAGGCGCGATTATCGGTCCGTCACGGGGTTAAACGCAAGTTGCCGGGAGGGCGCTGAACCGCGGGCCTGCCGGTGAGGTCCGGTCAAGCCCGGGACAGGGGATAACGGCAGGCGGTCTATACCCAGCCGCGCGGAGAAATGGTGGGCCGTGGAGGACTCGAACCTCCAACCAATTGATTAAGAGTCAACTGCTCTACCAGTTGAGCTAACGGCCCATTACAACTGGCCACCGTCTGGTAGCCGCAGCGGCGGTCGGAGACCCCCGCGCCTTCTTTTTTGGGGTGGACGATGGGACTCGAACCCACGACAACTGGAATCACAATCCAGGGCTCTACCAACTGAGCTACGTCCACCAGCGTCTGCCTACCGTATCCGGGCGGAACTGGTGCGCCCGGCAGGACTTGAACCTGCAACCCTCGGCTTAGAAGGCCGATGCTCTATCCGGTTGAGCTACGAGCGCGCGTCCGCACCCAACAGCGGCCTTGTCGTTGCGTTCTGGTCGGGGTGGAGGGATTTGAACCCCCGACTTCCTGCTCCCAAAGCAGGCGCGCTACCAGGCTGCGCCACACCCCGTCAGCCCCGCTAGCGAGCCAAAGAAGCTGCCCGGTTACGGTGTGCGGAATCATACGCACGGCACCCGTCACCGTCAATTCGCACGCTCGTCTGGCGCCGGCCTCCTCACCGTACAACAGCGGCCGTTACAACGCTGTCGTCGCTTGTTGCCACCCCCGGGGCATGACAGAATCGCGTGGCCGTTACAGGCCCGTCGCTGCCAGGCAAGGCCTGCTTGCCGGCAGGCCCCCGAACGGGCCCGTATGCGCCGCGCCTGCCAACGGCCACGCAGGCCCGCAATCCGGGCTTTGGTGTCAGCATGACCGGGAGTCAACATGACCGCAGCACTCCTCGATGGCAAAGCCGCCGCTTCCCGGCTGCGGCAGACTGTGGGCGCCGGAGTGGCCCGCCGCACCGGTGCCGGCAAGCCACCGCCCGGACTCGCCATGGTGCTCGTAGGCGAGAGTCCGGCCTCGCGGGTCTACGTGCGCAAAAAACGGGACCAGTCCGCCGAGGCCGGCATCATGTCGCGGGTCTACGAGCTGTCGGCGGAAACCAGCCAGGCCGACCTCCTGGCACTGGTGGACGAGCTCAACGCCGATCCGGCCATCGACGGCATCCTGGTGCAATTGCCGCTACCGCCGCACATGGAGGCTCAGAGCGTCATTGACCGCATCGACCCGGCCAAGGACGTGGATGGTTTCCACCCGGTGAATATGGGGCGGCTGGCGCTACGGCTCCCGGGCTTGCGTTCGTGCACGCCCCGCGGCGTCATGGCACTGCTGGATGACGCCGGTATTACACTGGGCGGACGCGATGCCGTTGTCATCGGCCAGTCGAACATCGTCGGCCGGCCCATGGCGCTTGAGCTTCTCAATGCGCGCTGCACGGTAACGGTCTGTCACAGCCGCACGCGGGACCTGGCCAAGCGCGTCAACGAGGCCGACCTGGTCGTGGCTGCCGTCGGCCAGCCCGGGTTCGTCCCCGGCGAATGGATCCAGGAAGGGGCCGTGGTGGTGGACGTGGGGATCAATCGGCTGGACACCGGCAAACTGGCCGGTGACGTGGAATTCGCAACGGCCAGTGAGCGCGCGGGCTGGATCACGCCCGTGCCGGGCGGCGTCGGGCCCATGACGGTGGCGACGCTGCTCGCCAATACCCTGGACGCGGCTCAGGCACGCGATCCGTTGTAACGACCAACGCCGGCTCACCGCGATCCACGCGAGGCCGCCTGCAACAACGAGGCTCGCCATGACGGAAGACGGGGAAGAACGTCGCCACTTCAGCCGTATCCCGTTCGATGGAGACGCGCACCTGTACAAGGCCGACGCGAGCTTCCCGGTGCGCGTGGCTGACATTTCCCTGAAAGGCGTCTTGCTGCGCCTGCCCGAACATCTAGCCCTGACGCGAGCGGAGCCGGTGACCCTGGTGCTCGCCCTCACTGACGACGTCCGCATCACCATGAATCTGGCCTTCGCCCACGAGCACAACGGCTATGCCGGCTTCCACTGCACGGACATCGACGTGGACAGCATGGCCCACCTGCGGCGCCTGGTGGAACTCAATCTGGGCGACCCCGGCACCCTCCAGCGCGAACTCCAGGATCTGGCCCGCAGGCCCGAGGAAGACGGCGACAGTCCCAACGGTGCGTGACGACGCCGGCCGCGTCACTCAGCGAACGCGGCTTCCAGTGCCTCCTGCAGGCGGCTGACCCCGGTGACCGTCATGCCCGCCGGCGCCTGGCTCCGGCGCGGGGCGTTCTTGGCCGGAACCAGGGCCCGCGTGAACCCGTGCTTGGCCGCCTCGTGAATACGCTCCTCGCCATTGGGCACCGGGCGGATCTCGCCCGCTAGACCGACCTCGCCGAAGATCACGCACCCTTCCGCCAGCGGGCGGTCCCGGAGGCTCGAGAGCACCGCCAGCAGGACCGGCAAGTCACTGGCCGTCTCCGCGACCCGCACGCCGCCAACGACATTGAGAAACACATCCTGGTCCGCCGTCATGACCCCGCCATGGCGCAGCAACACGGCCAGCAGCATGGCCAGGCGGTTACCGTCCAGGCCCACCGCCACCCGGCGCGGGCTGGCGAAAGGAGTATCGGCCACCAGTGCCTGGACTTCCACCAGCAGCGGCCGGGTGCCATCCCGGGTGACCATCACGGCGCTGCCGCTGACCGGCTCACCGTGGCGGGACAGAAAAATAGCGGAGGGATTGCGAACCTGCCTGAGCCCGGCCTCGTCCATGGCAAAGATGCCCAGTTCGTTGGCCGCGCCGAAGCGGTTCTTCACCGCG
>JAWOFB010000361.1:0-7875 GCA_046482445.1 Ectothiorhodospiraceae bacterium
GTCTACCGGGGCGCCCTGCTGTACCAGTTCCTGGATGCGCCACTCGTCCAGGTCGCCGGAGTCCAGGCGGATGGCGCCGATGGCCAGGCCCTCGTCGCGGATGAGCCGGATGACCGTGTCCACCGCCGCCAGCGTGTCGTAGGTGTCCACCAGGATGGTGGTCCCGGGATACAGGCGGGCGTAGGTGCGGAAGGCGTCGGTCTCGTCGCCGTGGGCCTGGATGAACGAGTGGGCCATGGTGCCGCTGGCCGGCAGATCGTGGCGCAGGCTGCCCAGGACATTGCTGGTGGCGCGAATGCCGGCGACGCGGTAGGCGCGGACACCGCGCAGGGCGGCGTCGGTGCCGTGCATCCGGCGCATACCGAAATCCAGCACCGGCCGGTCGCCGGCCGCCATGCTCACGCGCAGGGCCTTGGAGGCGAGCACCGATTCCGTGGTGACCTGATTCATGATCACCGTCTCCAGGAGCTGGGCCTGGGCCACCGGTGCGCGTACCTCCATGAAGGGCTCCTGGGGGAATACGGGCGTGCCTTCCGGCATGGCATGGATGGAGCCCGTGAAACGGAAATCCTCCAGCCAGCGCAGGAATCCATCCTGGAAAACGCCCAGCGTCGCCAGCCGGTCAAGCTGGGCGCGGGGGAAGCGCACGCCGGCCGCCAGGCGGGCGGCGTAGGCCTGACCGCAAGCCAGCACCACGTTGCGCTGCGCCGGCGGCTTGCGGAAGAACAGGCTGAACACGCCGTCGCCATGCATGCCCTCGGCCCAGTAGGCCTGCATCATGGTCAGCTCGTAGAGATCGGTGAACAGCCCTAACTCGTCCGCGGTCAACTGCAGCTCGTCCAAACCCATCTCTCCGTCGTTAGTCTTCGGCCAGCGCATGCACGTGGGCGGCCACGCACTCACCCAGCACGCTCAGGTTGTAGCCGCCCTCCAGCGTGGCAATCACCCAGCCGTTGCTGAAGCGGTTGGCGACGGTGGTGATCTGCCGGGTCGCCCAGGCGAAGTCCTCGGCCTCCAGCTCCATGGTGGCCAGCGGATCGTCGTGGTGACCGTCGAAACCAGCGGAGACCAGGATCAGTTCCGGGCCGAACCGGCGCAGGGCCGGGATGATCTGTTCGCTGAACGCCTCGCGGAAGCGCGCGGAATCCGTGCGCGGCGGCAGTGGCACGTTGAGGATATTGGGACAGCCCGGGACCTCGCCCCGCCCGGTGCCCGGAAACAGCGGGTGTTCGTGGGTGGAGGCGTAGAACAGGCCACGGCGTCCGCCGAACATGGTCTGGGTGCCGTTGCCGTGGTGGACATCGAAATCCACCACGGCGACGCGTTCGATCGCGTGGGCCGCGCGCGCATGGGCGGCGGCGACGGCCACATTGTTGAACAGGCAAAAGCCCATGGACTGTTCGGGTTCGGCGTGGTGGCCGGGCGGACGCAGGGCGCAGAACACGCGCCGGGCGTCACCTGCCATGACGGCGTCCACTGCGGCGCACACGCCACCGGCCGCACGCAGGGCGGCTTCCCCGGAGCCGGGGCTGACCACGGTGTCGCCGTCCAGCTGGCGCACGCCCTGCGTCGGGATGGCCGCCAGCGTGTCATCCACGTACTCGCTGTCGTGGACGGCGCAGAGTTGCTCACGGGTGGCCCGCGGCGCGTCGTGCCAGGGCAGGTGGGCGAAGTCGGGTTCGCGCAGCCGTTTCTGCACGGCCTCCAGGCGTGCCGGACACTCCGGGTGGCCGGGGCCGGTGTCGTGATGCAGGCCGCTGTCGTGGCTGATGATCCAGGTGCTCATGACGCTCCTCGCTGGATGGCCGGGAACCGTTGCATCGTCAGGGTCTCGCCCGCATATACAGCAGTGGAGCAAAGGGTCCGACGGACCCGCGAGCGAGGTGTTGCTGATGACCGATATTGTGACAGCCTGGTTTCGGCCGGGGCAGATCGTCCATCATCGCCGCGATGCCTACCGCGCCGTGGTGGTGGATGTGGACGCCGAATACAACGGCTCCACGGACTGGTATCGGACCCGCATGGAGCACGAGCCAGCCGCCCGTCAGCCCTGGTATCACCTGCTGGTGGACGGCGCGGACTATGCCACGTATGCGCCGGAGGCAGATCTGGAGTCGGATCCATCCGCCGACCCCGTCGAGCACCCGTGGCTGGAGAGTTTCTTCCATGCCTTCCATCCCGAGGCGGGTCGTTACCAGGACCGCTACCCGCGCATGTAATCCTCAGTCACTGAAAAGGCGACGGCTGAACTGCACGCGGTAGTCCTCGTCGTCGCCCTGGGGGTGGATGCGCAGGTCGAAACGCATGCGCTCGCCGTTTTCGATGCGGTAGGTGCCCACGGAGTAGATGGCCTCACCGCCGGTGTGTTCGCGCATGCGCACCGTCTGGAGCTGGTCCCGCGGGTTGAGCGCCCGCGCCTCGATCCGGGCGCTTACGGGCTCGCCGTCCACCTGGACGGCTACCGTGAGCATGCCGCGCACGCGGCTGCGCTGGAGGTCGTAGTCGCCGGCAACCTCCGGGGCCAGGCGCGTGGTGGGCTGCGCCCCGTAATAGATGCTGACGTCGCCGAAGCGCTCGACCCCTTCCCCGGCGGGTTCCTGCGCCAGCGCCGCGCTGGCAATCAGCAGCAGGGCCGGGATGCTCGCCCCATGCCGGACACGGATCATGGCCCTCTCCTTGCGTTCGTTACGTGCGTTGGAACCGGTAGAGTGCCACTTCACCCAGCAGGTTGGGTAGCAGGCGTGCGCCCAGGCGACTGCGGTGGATGTTGTCCAGGAAGGTGCGCTCCAGGATGGTAATGCCCATGGTCGCGCACAGGCTCTCGAAGTCATGGACCGTGCACAGGTGGATGTTGGGGCTGTTGTACCAGGACCAGCCGGGCTCGCCGCTGACCGGCATGCGCCCGCCGCACGCCAGCTTCAGCCGCGAGCGCCAGTGGCCCAGGTTGGAGAAGGTGACAATGCCCTCGCTGCCCACCCGCAGCATCTCGTTCATCAGGTGCTCGGGGTAGCGTACGGCCTGCAGGGTCTGGGTCATGACCACGTAGTCGAACGATGCCGGGTCGAAGTCCTGAAGGCCGGCATCCAGGTTGGTCTGGATGACGGGAATGCCTTTTTCCACGCACAGGCGGATGTTGTCCGGATCAATCTCCAGGCCGTAGCCGATGACGTCCCGGGTATCCCGCAGGTGGCGCAGCAGCAAGCCCTCGCCACAGCCCAGGTCCAGGACCCGGGAGCCCGGATTGATCCACTCGCTGAGGAGTGCGAGTTCGGAGCGAACGCCGCTCATGTCCCCACCTCCGCGGCCACGCGGCCCATGTAGGCGCGCAATAGATCCCGGTAGACCGGGATGGGCATGAGGAACGAGTCGTGGCCCTGGGGTGCCTCGATCTCGGAGTAGGTCACGCGCTTGTTGCCGTCCTGCAGTGCCCGCACGATCTCGCGCGAGCGCGTCGACGGGAAGCGCCAGTCACTGGTGAACGACAGGATCAGGAACGAGGCGGTGACGTGGTCCAGGGCCGCAGCCAGGTTGTGGCCGTGTTCCGCCGCCGGGTCGAAGTAGTCCAGCGCGCGGGTCATGAGCAGATAGGTGTTGGCGTCGAAGTGGTCGACGAAGTTCTCCGCCTGGTAGCGGAGATAGCTCTCGACCTCGAATTCCACGTCGTAGTTGAAATTGATCTTGCCCTCCCGGAGCTCGCGCCCGAACTTGGCGCGCATGGCGTCCTCGGAGAGATAGGTGATGTGCGCGAGCATGCGTGCCAGGGCGAGTCCGCGCCGGGGGATGACGCCGTGCTCGGCGTACCAGCCGTCGTGGAACTCCGGATCCTGCAGGATGGCCTGGCGCGCCACTTCGTTGAAGGCAATGTTCTGCGCCGACAGCTTGGGAGCTCCGGCGATGACCACCGCATGGCGGATGCGCTCCGGGAAATCGATGGCCCATTGCAGCGTCTGCATGCCGCCCAGGCTGCCGCCGGCCACCGCCGCCCAGCGCTCGATGCCCAGCCGGTCCGCGAGCCGGGCCTGGCTGCGGACCCAGTCCGGGACCGTCATCATGGGGAAGTCGGCGCCGTAGACGCGGCCCGTCTCCGGGTTGGTGCTCAGCGGCCCCGTGGAGCCGCTGCAGCCGCCCAGGTTGTTGCTGCAGATAATGAAGAAACGGTTGGTGTCCAGCGGCTTGCCGGGGCCGATGCAGGCGTTCCACCAGCCCGGCTTGCGGTCATTGACGCTGTGGTAGCCGGCCGCGTGGTGGTCGCCCGAGAGCGCGTGGGTGACCAGGATGGCATTGGAGGCATCGGCGTTGAGCTCACCGTAGGTCTCGTAGACCAGGTCGTAGCTCGGCAGTTCACGCCCGCAGTCCAGCTTCAGCGGCTGGTCGAAGTGCATGCTCTGCGGGGTGACGAGGCCGACGGAGTCGGCCGGGAACTGTTCAGGCATCCGATCCGTTGCGGCTTGCTGGCAAAGACTATCGAGTCTACCCACGGGCCGTGAGAGTGACAACCGGCGTCCGGGCGTCAGTACATCATCATGCTCATGGTCGGCAGCGGGCCACTCGGACCGAGAACCAGCATCTTGATCAACTGGATGCCGATGAGAACGACCAGGGGCGACAGGTCCAGGCCACCCATTGGCGGCAGGATCCGCTGGACCGGGGCCATGACCGCTTCAGCGAGCTGGTCGATGACGCGCAGGGCGGGGTTGCTGGTATCCGGGTTGGCGATGCCAAAGGCCTGGGCCCAGCTGATCAGCACCCGGATGATCACCACCACCAGGAACACGTTGAGCATGAGCTTGATGACTTCACCCAGGCTCATCAGCGCCATGAAAAGCAGATTGAAGTCGACGCCGCGGATGGCGAACACCAGCGCCACGGCCACGAACTGCACGATCAGCATCAGCACAATGGAGGCGGTGTCGGCGCCGCCGATGGCCGGCAGATACCGGCGCAGCGGCTGCAGGACCGGCTGCGTCACGCGAATCAGAACCTGGCTGATGGGGTTGCGCGGATCCGCCCGCACCCACTGGAGTAGGAAGCGCAGCATGAGCGCCAGGATGTACAGGCTGAACAGGGTGCTGATCAGAAAGGTCAGCGGGTTGGCCAGGTAGTTGCCGGACATGCGTCGCTCCGCGTGTTCTGGGGGTGATTCGTTGTGGGAATGATTAGTCTTGTCGGCCCAGGTCGTCACCGAGTTCCGCGGCCCGGGTGGCGGCGGCGTTCACGGCCCGGTCCACGAGCTCCGGCAGACCGCCGTCGGTAAGCGTGCTGATGGCCTGCTCGGTGGTTCCGCCCGGGGACATCACGCGCCGGCGCAGCGCGGCCGGGTCCTCGTCACTGTCCAGGGCCATGCGGGCGGCGCCCAGGGCGGTCTGCAGACTCAACTGCCGCGCCGTTTCCCGGGGCAGACCCAGGCGTTCGCCGCTGTCGGCGATCAGCTCCATGAGGTAGAAGAAATACGCCGGACCGCTGCCGGAGACAGCGGTGACCGCGTCCATGAGCGCCTCGTCGTCCAGCCAGCAGGTCAGGCCGACGGCATCCAGCATGGCGGTTGCCAGCTGCCGTTGCGCCTCCGTGACCCGGGCGTTGGCATACAGGGCGGTGGCGCCGGACTGCAGCAGGGACGGGGTGTTCGGCATGGCGCGGATAACCGGTAGGTCGTGGGCCAGCCAGCGGCTCAGGTCCTGTTCGCGGATGCCGGCGGCGATGGACAGGACCACCGCGCCGTCCGCGGCGGCCTGCGGCCCGATCTCCGCGGCCACGCCGGCCATGACCTGGGGCTTGACCGCCAGGACCACGGCATCGGCGCCGGCCGCCGCCGTGGTGTTATCCGCCATGGTTCGGACCCCGAAGGCCGTGCCCAGGCTGTCGCGATTGCCGGCATCCGGATCCGCCACCCGGATGCGCTCCGGGGCGAAGCCGTCGGCAATCATGCCGCCGATGAGGCTGCGCGCCATGTTGCCGCCGCCGATGAAGGCAATGGTGTGCTCGCTCATCACGGTCTACTCCCGCGCTCCGAAGATGTCACTGCCCACGCGCACCAGCGTACTGCCCTCGGCGATGGCCGCCTCCAGATCGCCGGACATGCCCATGGACAACGTGTCCACGCTCAGCCCCTGCCCTTGCAAGCCCTCGAGCAGCTCGCGCAGCCGCCGGAACGGGGCGCGCTGGCTGTCCACGTCTTCCGCCGGGGCGGGGATGCACATGAGCCCGCGCAGGCGCAGGCGCGGCAGTTCGGCCACGGCCGCCGCCGTCTCCGCGACCGCCTCGGGTGTCAGACCCGATTTGCTGGCCTCGTCGCTGACGTTGACCTGCAGGCAGATGTTCAGCGGTGGCATCTCCTCCGGGCGCTGCTCCGACAGGCGCCGGGCGATCTTGGTGCGCTCAACACTGTGAACCCAGTCAAAGTGCGTGGCCACCGATTTTGTTTTATTGGACTGGAGGGGCCCGATGAAATGCCAGCACACCTCGTTCGGTGCAAACGCCGCCTGCTTGTCGGCAGCCTCCTGGAGGTAGTTCTCGCCGAAGTCGGTCTGGCCCGCGTCCAGGGCCTCCCGGATCAGCGCCGCGGGCTTGGTCTTGCTCACGGCGACCAGGCCGACACTGCCGGCGGGCCGGTCGAAGCGGCTCTCGGCGGCGCGGATGCGGTCGCGGACATGGGCGAGGCGTGCGGCGATCTGGGTCATGTTGCCTGGTTCCGGTGAGGGCTGTACCGTCTGCCGGAGCGGCCCGGCTCCGTTACAGTGCCGGGCGCTGTCATCAGCACGATCAGTTGAGAATGCCCATGGATATAGCCGACCTGCTCGCTTTCGGCGTCAAGAACAACGCCTCGGACCTGCACCTGTCGGCGGGGTTGCCGCCGATGATACGTGTGGACGGGGACGTGCGTCGAATCAACCTCCCGGCGATGGAACACCAGGAAGTGCACGGGCTCATCTACGACATCATGAACGACAAGCAGCGCCGGGACTACGAGGAGTTCTTCGAGACGGACTTCTCCTTCGAGATCCCCAACCTGGCGCGCTTCCGTGTCAACGTCTATAACCAGAACCGTGGCGCGGCGGCGGTGTTCCGCACCATCCCCTCCAACGTGCTGACGCTGGAGGATCTGGGCGCGCCGGAGGTCTTCCGCGAGGTCTCCGACAACCCGCGTGGACTCGTGCTGGTCACGGGGCCCACCGGCTCGGGCAAGTCCACGACGCTGGCGGCGATGCTCAACTACAAAAACGAGAACTACCACGAGCATATCCTCACCATCGAGGACCCCATCGAGTTCGTGCACGAGTCCAAGAAGTCCCTGATCAACCAGCGCGAGGTCCACCGGGACACGCTGGGCTTCTCCGAGGCCCTGCGCTCGGCGCTGCGCGAGGACCCGGACGTGGTCCTGGTGGGTGAGCTGCGTGACCTGGAGACCATCCGCCTGGCGCTGACCGCCGCCGAAACCGGCCACCTGGTGTTCGGGACCCTGCACACCAGCTCCGCCGCCAAGACCATCGATCGTATCATCGATGTCTTCCCGGCAGCGGAGAAGTCCATGGTGCGCTCCATGCTCTCGGAGTCGTTGCGCGCGGTCATCGCCCAGAGCCTGCTCAAGAAGGTCGGCGGTGGTCGTGTGGCCGCCCACGAGATCATGATCGGCACGGCGGCCATCCGGAACCTGATCCGCGAGGACAAGGTTGCCCAGATGTACTCGTCCATTCAGACCGGTCAGGCCCTGGGGATGCAGACGCTGGACCAGGGGCTGCAACAGCTGCTGCGCCAGGGGCTGATCAGCAAACAGGATGCCCGCATCAAGGCGGTCAACAAGGATTTGTTCAACTAGAATCTGGACGCAAGGAGGCGGGCTTGGGCCCAAGCCCGCCTCCTTGCGTCCAGATTCTAGTT